>NZ_JBEOWK010000010.1:264517-334869 GCF_040295985.1 Streptosporangium sp. NPDC002524
GGGGTTAGGGCCCGGCCCCCCCCCCCCCCCCGCGCCGGGGGGCGGGGGACCGGCCCGTGTACCCCCCCCACCCGGGCCGGGGGGCGCCCCCCCCCCTCCGATCGGAGGGGCGAGACGCCCGCCGTTCTCACGGGGAACGGGACGCTTCCCGGAAGAGACGCCCTCCGGGAAGGGCCGTTCCCGAAGCAGGGCCGTTCCTCAAGAAGGGACGTTCCTCACGGAAGGGAGGGGACGCTCAGCAGGTCGCGAGCATGCTCTGCAGGGCGCTCTTCTCCGAGCTCTGCAGCGTCAGCTTCCAGTAGAACTTCACCTGGATCCACGCCCTGGCGTAGGTGCAGTCGAAGCTTCCCAGCGGCGGCTGCCACGTCGAGGGGTCCTGGTCGCCCTTGGCCTGGTTGACGTTGTCGGTGACCGCCCACAGCTCGGGGCCGCCCAGGTCGTTGGCGTAGGACTGGCGCTGGGCGCTGGTCCAAGCGTAGGCGCCCGAGCGCCACGCCTCGGCGAGCGGCACCATGTGGTCGATGTCGACGTCGCTCGCCGCGGTCCAGGTGGCGCCGTCGAACGGGGAGTACCAGCGGCCGGAGGTGGCCGCGCAGCTGGAGTCGACGACGACTCCCGTACCGTCCCTCTTGAGCACCGTCTCGCGGGTGTTGCAGGCACCGCTGATGGTGATCCAGTGGTTGAACAGCGACCGGTTGTAGGAGGACTGGTTGGTCTCCGCGGCGACGGTGAGCGTCGCCAGCCTGCTGGCGGCGGTGGCCGCCGAGGGAATGTTCGGCGGGGTGGCCGACGCCGTCCCTGTCGTCAGGGAGACGGTGAGGAGGATTGCCGTGAGGGTGGCGGAAATCCCGGTGACGACTCGCTTCACGAGTGGCCCCTTCTGTCGCTCCACCTCGGCCAGTCGGGGGGTCTGGGCACGGCGAGAGGAGGACAGACGGAACGTCTCAACTCATGACAAATGCGGAAATGTCATGGTTTGACGACGAGTCAGGACACGCTTGGTCGGATACTGCCTTGGTCCACGACCGGATCCGTTTTGATCTGCGACGACTTCGCGACGACGGGCGCGCGGAAACGCGCGGGTCCCTCCTTCCCCCGCGAACGCGCCATGAAGATTGCGTAAACGCCGCGATCCTCGCGAGGTTCAGCCCGTCGAAAGGACCGTTTCGAGGTCGTCGGCACCGGCCAGCGACTCGGCCAGCCGTTCCCGCTCCGCGTCGTCCAGGGGGATCGCGCGGACGCGGGCCAGCAGCTCGCCCGCCCGCTCGCGGTCGGAGAGCGTCAGCGCTATCTCGGCGCGGTAGACGAGCGCTTCGACGAGGTCCGCGCCCGGCGTGTCCTGCGCCCGCGCCAGCGCGCCGTCGAGGATCTTGGCGGCCTGCCGGGGATCACCGTGGGAGTCGCCCATGACGACGGCGTTCTGCAGTGCCGTGGCGAGCTTGCCGGTCGGGGGTTCCTCCTGGGTCGCGTCCTTGGACGAGGGGAAGATCCGGATCCAGTTGCCTCCCGGGTCGACGATCGTGAACCCGGCGAGGTTGTCGACGTTCTTCCGCTTCCTGGGCCTGGTCATCCGGGGGATCCCGGAGACCAGGAGCTTTCCGTACGCGGATCGCATGCCCTCGGCGAAAGCACCGAAGAGAGCCCCGGTGTCGGGGACGGTGACGATGCAGGTGCCGTAGGAGTCTTCCGGCTTGAAGCCCGGGATGGTGAAGAAGTGCAGGTGGATGTCCTCCCGCCGCAGGGCGAGGTACGGGTTCGGGCGAACCTGGTGGTAGGTCCTGGTGAAACCCAGTGCGGTGTAGAACTCCTCGATCTCGTCGATCGATCGGCAGGGCAGTGCCGGAACGGTCGTCTCGTTGGCCATCGCGCTCCTCCGGATATGCAGTAGTCAAATTTTACTACTCCGGGCCCGAGTGTAGCGGCGACCAGAGGAGGGCGCCTCCCGGATTATCACGCTCCGCCCGGAAACGCCGCGCGCAAATGCCCCACGCATGAACACCCTCGGACGCCCCAGGCGCCTTCACGTGGAAACGCCCCCATGCTGAACACCAAACTGCGAAACCGCGACCGCCCGCGTTCGTCCACGCCCACCGGGAACCGGAGGCACCCGCGCGGCCTCCCTCAGGACGTGCGCGCGTCCCTCTCCAGGCGTTCGATCAGCCCGCGGGTCCACTCGGCGCCGCCGCCGGAGAAGTGCGTCCAGAGTCGCATGATCTCGGCGATCGGCTCCCAGTCCCGGGAGTCGGCCTCATCGGACGACCAGTGGCGCGCGACCTCCGCCCGCCAGCCCTCGAGCGCCGCCAGCCGCTCCTTCAGCAGCGCGACCACCTCTTCCCTGGGCAGGCAGGTGAGGAAGCCCACCCCGGCCGTCAGCTCGTCGATCTTCTGGTCGTGCCTGGCCAGGGCCGTGCGCAACATGCCCAGGAACTCCGCGTCGCCTTCGTCGGTGAGCTCGTACTCCACGCGCGGCGGCCCGCCCGCGGCGCTCGGCGCCAGCTCGTGGGCGCGCAGCAGCCCCTGCTTGGCCATCTGCCTGAGCGCGTGGTAGATCGAGCCGGGCTTGGCCGTGGACCACTCGTGCGCGCCCCAGCTCTCCAGGTCTCCGCGTACCTGGTAACCGTGCGCCCGGCCGCGCTCGCGGACGGCCCCGAGCACCAGCAGCCGGATGGCCGACACCCTGCCCCCATCTCCCAACGATCAGCGATCGGAGTTTACCGGTCCCGCTCCGCCGGACCGGCAGCCGCGAGGCTCCCGCGCCCCCCGCGCGGCGCCCTCCAGCTCATTCCTCCTTTCCCCTGGTGCTTGCAGCAGGCGGGACGGCTGCCGTACCGTGGAAAGGAAAGCGCTTTCCAACTGGAGGTCGGAGAAAGATGTCCCCCCAAAGCATCGGCGTCGTGATGAACGGTGTCACGGGCCGCATGGGCTACCGCCAGCACCTGGTCCGATCGGTCCTGGCGATCAACGAGCAGGGCGGCGTGACGCTGTCGGACGGCGGGAGGGTTCTGCTCAGGCCGGTGCTGGTGGGCCGGAGCGCGGAGAAGCTGGAGAGGCTGGCGGGCGCGCACGGCATCGCGGACTGGACCACCGACCTCGACACCGCCCTCGCGGACGACGCCAACCTGATCTACTTCGACGCCCAGGTCACCCAGGCCCGGGTGAAGGCCGTGCTCGCGGCGATCGAGGCGGGCAAGCACATCTACGCGGAGAAGCCGACCGCCGAGACGCACGGGGACGCGCTCGCGCTGGCCGAGGCCGCGACCGCGCGGGGCGTGAAGAACGGCGTCGTGCAGGACAAGCTCTTCCTCCCGGGCCTGCTCAAGCTCAAGCGCCTGATCGACGGCGGCTTCTTCGGCCGGATCCTGTCGGTGCGCGGCGAGTTCGGCTACTGGGTCTTCGAGGGCGACTGGCAGGACGCGCAGCGCCCGTCGTGGAACTACCGCACCGAGGACGGCGGCGGCATCGTCCTCGACATGTTCCCGCACTGGGCGTACGTGCTGGAGAACCTGTTCGGCCGGGTCACCTCGGTCTACGCCCAGGCCGTCACCCACATCCCCGAGCGGGTGGACGAGCGCGGGGAGAGCTACCGGGCCACCGCCGACGACGCCGCCTACGGGGTGTTCGAGCTGGAGGGCGGGACCATCGCGCAGATCAACTCCTCCTGGAGCGTCAGGGTGAACCGCGACGAGCTGGTGGAGTTCCAGGTGGACGGCACGCACGGCAGCGCCGTCGCGGGCCTGCGCAACTGCCGGTTCCAGCACCGCGCCGCCACCCCCAAGCCGGTCTGGAACCCCGACCTGCCCGCCACCGCCCGCTTCAGGGACGGCTGGCAGGAGGTCCCCGACAACGCCGAGTTCGACAACGGCTTCAAGATCCAGTGGGAGCTGTTCGTCCGCCACGTGGCCGAGGATGCGCCCTTCCCCTACGACTTCGCCTCGGGCGCGCGCGGCGTCCGCCTCGCCGAGCTGGGCCTGCGCTCCTCCGCGGAGGGCCGCCGCCTGCCGGTGGAACCCCGATGACCGCCCTGAGGATCGCGCTGCCCGGCGGGGAGCACACCCTGCGCGAGCCGGTCACCTGGACCAGGCCCGCGGGCCCGGCCGCGAGCCGCGTCGTCTACGCCGCCGCCCACGTGGTCGCCGACCCGCTCGGCGACAACACCCCCGGCTCCCCCGCCGCCGTCGACTGGGACGCCACCCTGCGCTTCAGGAACCACCTGTGGTCGTACGGGCTGCGGGTCGCCGACGCCATGGACACCGCCCAGCGCAACATGGGCCTCGACTGGGCGGCCACCCGCGAGCTGATCCGGCGCAGCGCCACCGAGGCGAAGGCCTTCGGCGACCCGGCGGAGCTGGTGGCCTGCGGCGCGGGCACCGACCAGGCCCCGCACGCCCGGACCCTGGACGAGGTCGTGGCGGCCTACGCCGAGCAGATCGAGACCGTGCGGGACGCGGGCGCCGGGGTCATCGTGATGGCGAGCCGCCAGCTGGCCGCGATCGCGCGGGGCCCGGAGGACTACCACCGGGTCTACGGCGAGCTGTTCTCCCGGATCGACCGGCCGGTGATCCTGCACTGGCTGGGCGAGATGTTCGACCCGAACCTGGCGGGCTACTGGGGCTCGCGGGACGTGCCCGAGGCCACCGCCTCGTTCCTGTCGCTGATCCGCGACCACGCGGCGAAGGTGGACGGGGTGAAGGTCTCGCTGCTGGACGCCGGGCACGAGATCGGGCTGCGCGCGGCGCTGCCCGAGGGCGTGCGGCTCTACACCGGCGACGACTTCAACTACCCCTCGCTGATCAGGTCGGGCAGCCACGCCCTCCTGGGGATCTTCGACGCGATCGCCCCCGCCGCCGCCGCGGCCCTGGAGGCGCTCGACGCGGGCGACCTCGGGCGGTACGACGAGATCATGGAACCCACGGTCCCGCTCTCGCGGAAGATCTTCGAGGCGCCGACGTACAACTACAAGACGGGCATCGTCTTCCTGGCGTGGCTCAACGGCCACCAGGACGCCTTCAGCATGGTCAACGGCGCCCAGGCGGCCCGTTCCCTGCCCCACCTGGCCGAGGTGTTCCGCCTGGCCGACCGGGCCGGGCTGCTGGCCGACCCCGGGCTGGCGGTCTCCCGGATGCGCTCCCTGCTGGCGGTGAACGGCCTGTGAGCGCGTACGCGAGCCGGTTCTCGCTGAACCAGTGGACCACGAAGCGGTGGTCGGTGGCCGAGGCCGTCGACGGGTGCGCGCGGCACGGCGTCGAGGCGATCGGCCTGTGGCGGCAGGACGTCGCCGCGCAGGGCCTGGAGCGGACCGTGAAGCTCGTCGCGGACGCCGGGCTGCGGGTGTCGTCGCTGTGCCGGGGCGGGTTCCTCACCTCCGGCGGCCCCGAGGCCCTGGACGACAACCGCAGGGCGATCGACGAGGCCGCGACGCTGGGCGCCGCCTGCCTGGTCATGGTGGTCGGCGGCCTGCCCGGCGTGGTGCCCGGCGAGCCGCTGGGCACGATCTCCCGCGACCTGCCCGCCGCGCGGGAGCGGGTCGCCGAGGCGCTGGCCGTGCTGGCCCCGTACGCGGGCGAGCGCGGGGTGCGGCTCGCCCTCGAACCGCTGCACCCGATGTACTGCGCCGACCGGGCCGTGCTGTCCACCCTCGGCCAGGCCCTCGACCTGGCCGAGGCGCACCCCGCCGGGCAGGTGGGCGTCGTCGTCGACACCTTCCACGTGTGGTGGGACCCCCGGGTGCTGGAGGAGATCGCCAGGGCCTCGGGCCGGATCGCGAGCTACCAGGTGTGCGACTTCCTGTCGCCGCTCCCCGCCGACGTGCTGCTCGGCCGGGGGGTGATGGGCGACGGGGTGATCGACTTCGCTCCGCTGACCCGCGCGGTGGCCGAGGCGGGCTACACGGGGGACATCGAGGTGGAGATCTTCAACGCGGACGTGTGGGCCGCCGACCCCGACGCGATCCTGGCCAGGGTGAAGGCCGCCTTCGCCGAGTTCGTCGGCGATTGACCCATGGTCCCCCGCCACGGCGTCCCGGGGGCGGGGGACCGTTCCAACACGCGGGAAAAGGCGTTTGCCCGGCCCGGATTACCGCTTCACGTTGGAGTGACATGGCAGGTACTCGTACGGTAGGGGTATGACGACCGCAGAAAGCGAAGCCAGCCCCGCCGTACAGCGGCCGCCGGAACATGTGATGGCCGTACTGGAAGCGATCAGGGAGTGGGAGGCGGCCAACCCCGACTCGGCCCCCTCCGGCCAGGGAGAGGCGATCCTCTGGGCCCTGGGCAAGCGGGAGCAGGCGCCGATCAGCGGCCGCCCCACCAACGGATCCCCGCCCTCACTCGCCGACGCCCGCGCCGAGATCGACGCCGCCGAGCGGGTTCCGCGCGAGGGCCGGGTCGTACCGGCCGACGGGGTCATCAGCACCCTGAACTGGCTGATCGGCGCCAAGGACGGCCTGCCCATCCCCGGCCGCCGGTCCTCGGAGGGCTGGGGACACCTGGTCGGCGGGCGCGGCGTGATCCTGCGCACCGAGGCCGAGATCGCCAGGATCGCCGAGCTGGCCGGCGAGGGCCGGCCCAACGCGTCGGGCGAGTGGGAGAAGGAGTGGTGCTCGGGCACCATCGCCGTGTGCGAGTGGGTCCTCGGCACTCGCCGCAAGTCCCCGGTCCGTAACACGCCCCGCCCCATCCACGGGCCGACCGGCCTCAACCTCGGCATGGAGGAGAGCGCGGCCGAGGACGTCTCCCGGCAGCTCGGCCGGGGCCGCCAGCACTCCCCCGGCTACGGCGACGGGGTCATCAGGACGATTCGCTGGCTGCGCGGGCAGATCATCGTCCCGCCGGTCAACGAGCAGGGAAACCCCGTTCCCGGCATGCGCTGACCCTCCGGCACCTCCCCCTCTCCCCCTACGACACGAGCGGCCCGGACACCCGGAAGGTGTCCGGGCCGCTCGCCGTGACGACCCGCGTCACCCCGGGCCACCCCGTGCCACCCTGGGCGTCACCGCGTCCGGCCCACCCCGGCGAACGACGGACCGGCCTCCCGTCACGGAGGCGTGTCACCCCAGGCCGCGGGTGCTCTCCCGGAGGATCACCTCTCCGGTCACGGTCTCGGTCCTGGACCCCCCGGCCGGGTCGAGGGCCAGCTCCAGCGCGCGGACGCCCATGTCGGCGAGCGGCAGCCGTACGGTGGACAGCGAGGGAACCAGGTCCCGCAGGGTGAAGATGTCGTCGAAGCCGGCCACGGAGACGTCCTCGGGGACCCGGATGCCCCGGTCCCTGAAGGCGGCCAGGGCGCCCACCGCCATCACGTCGTTCACGGCGAAGACGCAGGTGATCCCGGACACCTGGGTGGCCGCCGCGTAGCCGCCCTCCCGGTCGAAGGAGCCGTGCAGGACGCGCGGCGCGGGCAGGCCGAGCTCCTCCAGGGCGGCGCCGAACCCCTCCACCCGGTCCCTGGGCGCGATCAGCCAGTCGGGCCCGGCGAGGATCGCGAAGTTGCGGTGCCCCAGCCCGGCGAGGGCGCGGGCGAGCTCGGCGGCGCCCAGGCGGTTGTCCGGGACCACCGTGTCGACGCCGAGCAGGTTCTGGCCCACGCAGGCGACCCGGCCCCCGGACTCCCGGTAGTGGTCGAGCTCCGTCCGCAGCCGCCGGGTCATCTCCGGGTCGGTGACCCGGGAGCCGACGAGCAGCACGGCGCGGACCCGCTGGGCGTTGAGCGTCGAGACGTAGGCGATCTCCCGCTGGGGGTCGCGGTGGGTGGTGCCGATCATGACCATGAGCCCCTGGCTCTCGGCCACCCGCATGGCCCCGTCGGCGATCGCGGCGAAGTAGGGGTCGGTGAGGTCGTGGACGACCAGGCCGATCACGTTGCTGGCCCCCCTGGCGAGGGTCTGCGCGGCCACGTTGGTGCGGTATCCCAGCTCGGCGGCGGCCAGCTCCACCTTGGCACGCAGGGAGGCGCCCACCTGCCGGGTGCTGCCGTTGAGCACCCGCGACGCCGTGGCGAGCGAGACGCCCGCCTGCCGGGCGACATCCTCAAGCGTGACCACCGACAACCTCCCGGAAAGCGTTTTCCAACGTCTGCCAGGGTTACCCGCGCCCCCGCGTCCACGACACGGCCTGCGAGGTGGGGCCGTAAACCCGCACACCCTTGGGGACAACTTACCCACCTCTCGCCCGCCCGGCCGCGCCAAGCGTTGTTACTGACGAGTAGCATGGTGGGGAAGCCATCCAGCAACGAGGAGCGAACCCCGTGCCTTCGTCTCGTGACGTCGTATTCGTCGACGGTGTGCGCACACCATTCGGCAGGTCGGGCCCCAAGGGCCTGTACGCCGAGACGCGCGCCGACGACCTGGTGATCCGCGTCATCCGCGAGCTGATCCGGCGTAACCCGAATCTGCCTCCCGAGCGCGTCGACGAGGTGGCCATCGCGGCCACCACGCAGATCGGCGACCAGGGCCTCACCCTGGGCCGTTCCGCCGCGATCCTGGCCGGGCTGCCCAAGACCGTGCCCGGCTACTCCATCGACCGCATGTGCGCGGGCGCGATGACCGCGGTGACCTCGGTCGCCGGCGGCATCGCCTTCGGCGCCTACGACGTCGCCATCGCCGGCGGCGTCGAGCACATGGGCCGCCACCCCATGGGCGAGGGCGTCGACCCCAACCCCCGCTTCCTGGCCGAGCAGCTCGTGGACGGCTCCGCCCTCGTCATGGGCATGACCGCCGAGAACCTCCACGACCGCTACCCCTCCATCACGAAGGACCGCGCGGACGCCTTCGCCCTCGCCTCCCAGGAGAAGGTCGCCAAGGCGTACGCCGACGGCAGGATCCAGCCGGACCTGGTCCCGACGGCGATCCGGTCGGCGGAGAAGGGCTGGGGGCTCGCCACCGCAGACGAGGCGCCCCGCCCCGGCACCACGCTGGAGGGCCTCGCCGGGCTGAAGACCCCGTTCCGCCCGCACGGCCGGGTCACCGCGGGCAACGCCTCCGGCATCAACGACGGCGCCACCGGCTGCGTCCTGGCCGCCGCCGACGTCGCGGACGAGCTCGGCCTCACGCCGAAGATGCGCCTGGTCTCGTACGCCTTCGCGGGCGTGGACCCCGAGGTGATGGGCGTCGGGCCGATCCCGTCCACCGAGCGGGCGCTGCGCCTGGCCGGGCTCTCCGTCTCCGACCTGGGGCTGTTCGAGATCAACGAGGCGTTCGCCGTGCAGGTGCTGGCGTTCCTGGAGCACTTCGGCATCGCCGACGACGACCCCCGGGTGAACCCCTACGGCGGCGCCATCGCCTTCGGCCACCCGCTCGCCTCCTCCGGGGTGCGCCTGATGACGCAGCTCGCCCGCGAGTTCGGCGAGCGCCCCGACGTCCGCTACGGCGTGACCACGATGTGCGTGGGCCTGGGCATGGGCGGAACGGTCATCTGGGAGAACCTCGGCTGGGAGGGCGAGAAGTGACGGACATCAAGCCGGGCACCACGACGGGCACCACGACGGGCACTGCAGGCGGCACGGGCGGCACGGGCACCGCGGGCGCCACGGACATCACCAACCTCTTCGCCGACGAGGTCGTCACCCGGGCGGTCGTCCGCGACGTGGAGCTGCCCTTCGGGGCGGGCACCATGGCCCTGATCACGCTGGACAACGGCTTCGACCACACCAAGCCGTCGACGTTCGGCCCCGGCGGGCTGACCTCGCTGGGCGAGGCCCTGGACGCGGTCGCCGGGCGCGGCGACCTGGCGGCGGTGGGGGTCGTCGGCAAGCCGTTCGTCTTCGCCGTCGGCGCCGACCTCAAGGGCGCCGCGCTGGTCTCCGAGCGGGAGCAGGCGCTGCGGATCGGCAGGCTGGGGCACGACGTGTTCCGCCGCCTCGGCGAGCTGGACGTGCCGTCGTTCGCGTTCGTCAACGGCGCGGCGATGGGCGGCGGCCTGGAGGTCGCGCTGCACTGCACGTACCGGACCATCTCCTCCGGCGTGCCCGCCGTGGCGCTGCCCGAGTGCTTCCTCGGCCTCGTCCCCGGCTGGGGCGGCACCCAGCTGCTGCCCCGGCTGGTCGGCCCGGCCGCGGCCGTCAAGCTGATCGTCGAGAACCCGCTCGCGCAGAACCGCGTGACCAGGGGCCCGGAGGCGTTCGCGCTCGGGGTCGCCGACGCGATGTTCGAGCCCGCCGACTTCCTGGAGGAGTCGCTGCGCTGGGCCGCCCAGGTGCTGCGCGGTGACGTGACGGTCTCCCGCACCGACCACACCGGGGACGACACCGGGCAGGACTGGGCCAAGACGGTCGCCGACGCGCGCTTCCTGCTCGACATGAGGCTGCACGGCGCCTCCCCGGCCCCGTACCGGGCGCTGGAGCTGGTCGAGCTGGCCCGCACCGCCTCGCGCGACGAGGGCTTCGACGCCGAGGACCGGGCGCTGGCCGACCTCCTCATGGGCGACGAGCTCCGCGCGGGCCTGTACTCCTTCGACCTGGTCCAGCGGCGGGCCAAGAGGCCCGCGGGCGCCCCCGACAAGGCGCTGGCCCGCAAGGTCACCAAGGTCGGCGTCGTCGGCGCGGGCCTGATGGCCTCGCAGATGGCGCTGCTGTTCGCCCGCCGCCTGGAGGTCCCGGTCGTGCTGACCGACCTGGACCGGGAGCGGCTGGACAGGGGCGTCGGCTACGTCCACGCCGAGGTGGACAAGCTGCTCGGCAAGGGCCGCGTCTCCGCCGACCAGGCCAACCGGCTCAAGTCCCTGGTGACCGGCTCGCTGACCAAGGACGCTTTCGCCGACGCCGACTTCGTCATCGAGGCCGTGTTCGAGGACATGAAGGTGAAGCGGAAGGTGTTCGCCGAGGTGGAGGAGGTCGTCTCCGCCGAGTGCGTGCTGGCCACCAACACCTCCTCGCTGTCGCTGACCGAGATGGCCTCGGGGCTGCGCCACCCGGAGCGCGTGGTGGGCTTCCACTTCTTCAACCCGGTCGCGGTGATGCCGCTGCTGGAGATCGTGCGGGGGGCGGAGACCGACGACGCGACGCTCGCCACGGCCTTCTCCGTCGGGCGGTCGCTGAAGAAGTCGTCGGTGCTGGTCAAGGACGCGCCCGCGTTCGTGGTCAACCGCCTGCTGACGCGCTTCATGGGCGAGGTGATCGGCGCCGTCGACGAGGGCACCCCGCTGGAGGTCGCCGACCACGCGCTGGACGGGCTCGGCCTGCCGATGACCCCGTTCGCGCTGATGCAGCTCGTTGGCCCCGCCGTGGCGCTGCACGTCGCCGAGACGATGCACGAGGCCTTCCCGGCCCGCTACGGGGTGTCGGAGAACCTCGCCCGGCTCGTCGCGGCCGGTAAGCCGGGCGTCTACGCGCCGGACTTCTCGCTGGACCCCGAGGCGGTGGCCCTCTTCACCGGCGGCACCTCCCCGTCGACGGCGGAGGAGGTGCGGCTGCGGGCGCTGCGGGCGCTGGCCGAGGAGATCCGCCTCATGCTCCAGGAGGGCGTGGTCTCGGCTCCCCAGGACATCGACCTGTGCATGATCCTCGGCGCGGGCTGGCCGTTCCACCTGGGCGGCGTCACGCCGTACCTCGACCGGGCGGGCATCTCCGAGCCGCGCTTCCTGCCGCCGGGCGTGGCCTCGGTCCCCGCCTGACGATCCGTCCCCCGTACGGCTCCCCCGCCCTCCCGCGGACAGGGGAGCCGTACGGCTCGCGGGGAGCGCCCCGGCTCAACCGAGGACGCTCCGGCTCATCGGCAGCGCGGACGCTCGCCGGGAGCGCGCCGGCCTACCGGGAGTGCTCCGACAGCCTGCTGTGCCGGTAGCCGTACCCGAAGTAGATGACGACCCCCAGCAGCATCCACGCCACGAACCTGAGCCAGGTCTCCACCGGGAGGTTGAGCATCAGGTAGAGGCAGGCGAGCACCGACAGGACCGGCACCAGCGGCACCAGCGGGGTGTGGAAGGAACGCGGCAGGTCGGGGCGGGTGCGTCGGAGGATGACCACCGCGATCGAGACCACCACGAACGCGAAGAGCGTGCCGATGTTGACCAGCTCGGCGATGGTGGCGAGCGGCACCAGCCCGGCCAGGGCCGCGACGACGACGCCCATCATGATGGTGATGAGGTACGGGGTCCGGTACTTGGGGTGCACCTTGGCCAGCCCGCGCGGCAGCAGGTTGTCGCGGCACATGGCGAACATCACCCGCGACATGCCCATCATGAGGATCATCACGACCGTCGTCAGGCCCGCCAGGGCGCCGACGCTGATCAGCGACGCGGCCCAGGTCTGGCCGACCGCCTTGAACGCGTCGGCCAGCGGCGCCGCCTCGCTCAGCTGCCCGTAGGGCTGCATGCCCACGACGACGAGGGAGACCGCGACGTAGAGCACCGTGCAGATGCCGAGCGAGGCCAGGATGCCGATGGGCAGGTCCCGCTGCGGGTTGCGCGTCTCCTCGGCCGCGGTGGCGACCACGTCGAAGCCGATGTAGGCGAAGAACACGATGGCCGCGGCGCTGAAGATACCCAGCACCCCGAACGCGACCGGGGTGATCCCGAACAGCACCTGGATCAGCGGCGCGGACAGCCCCTCCACCGCGGGGGTCACCTTCGACGGCGGGACGAACGGGGTGTAGTTGGCGGCCCTGACGAAGAACAGCCCGGCCACGACGACCAGCAGGATGACCGCGAGCTTGATCGTGACGATGACCAGGTTGAACCGGGACGACAGCTTGATCCCGACGACCAGGACCGCGGTGAGGACGAGCACGATCAGCGCGGCGGGCAGGTTGAACGCCGCCCCCTCCCCGGCGATCGCGCCCGGCAGTGTTATCCCCAGGGACGCCAGCAGCGAGGTCAGGTATCCCGACCAGCCGACCGCGACGACCGCGGCGCCGAGCATCATCTCCAGCATCAGGTCCCAGCCGATGATCCAGGCGGGGAACTCGCCGAGGGTGGCGAAGGCGAAGGTGTACGCGGACCCCGCCGCCGGGACGGTGGAGGCGAACTCGGCGTAGCAGAGCGCCGCCAGCGCGCAGACGATGCCCGCGACCACGAACGACAGGGCGACCGCGGGCCCGGCCATCTCCCTGGCGACCCGGCCTGTGAGCACGAAGATGCCGGTGCCGATGACGACGCCGATGCCGAAGACGGTGAGGTCCAGCGCGCTGAGATCCTTGCGCAGCCGGTGTTCCGGTGCCTCGGTATCCGAGATCGACTGCTCCACCGACTTGACGCGCAAGACACTCATGGTCCCTCCTCGACCGCCGGCACTGTGTTGCAGATCACATGCCCAGCGGACGGGCCGCCGAACGGCGAACTCCCGGGATGTTTGGGAAGCGGCGAACTCGGGGTTGTCTAGGGGACGGTCCCCGATGCCGCCCGCCGCCTCCGGCCGCGATCCTGGGGGCATGCTCCTGGACATGCTGCAGTCGTCGTCTCCGTACCTGGTCGGCTCGATACTCCTCGCGGTGCTGGCGTTCGCCGGATCGCTGGTCCCCGGGGTCGCGGCGATCCTCGTGGCGGGGGCGGCGCTGGCGGACCCCTGGGGCGTCGCGGTGGTGGCACTCGCCGGGTGCGCGGGATGCGTCCTGTACGCGACCGGCGGCTGGCTCGTCGGCCGCCGGTACGGATCGCGGCTGCGCGGCGGCGGGGCCGGGCGCCGGATCGGCGAGCGGCGCTGGTCGCGGGCCGAGCGGCTGGCCACGGCGACGGGCGCGGGCAGCGGCCCGGCGCTCGCGGCGGCCTTCTTCCTGCCCGTGGTCGGCTGGCTCACCCCGATCGCGGCCGGGGCCCGGAGCGTGCCGTACACGCGTCTCGTCCGCTGGGCCCTGGCGGGCGGCGCGGCCTGGGTGACCGTCTACCTGTCGCTGGGGGCCCTCGCGGGCGACTTCCTGCGCCAGAACCGGCACCTGCTGGTGCCGATCCTCGTGTGCGTGGCCGTCGTGGTCGCGGCCCTCCTCGTGATCAACCACCGCGCCCGCCCGTCCCGGGAGGGGACGGGCGACGCGGGTGACACGAGCGACGTGAACGACACGAACGGCGCCACCGGCTCCGGCGACGCGACCGGGAGGATCCTCGGGTGACCGGGCCGGAACGCCCCCGGGCGGCCGGGCACGGCGCGCCGGGGGCGCTGTGAGGGCGCCGGGGGCACTGTGGGGCGCTGTCAGCGGGTCGGGTGGTTCTCCAGGACCGGGGAGCGCTTCGCGATCGCCTCGGTGATCTGGCGGGCGATGTCCTGCGAGGTCAGGCCGATCTCGCCGAGGATCTTCGGGCGCTTGGCGTGGTCGAGGAAGCGCTGCGGGATGCCGTAGGTGCGGACCGGGACGTCCACGTCGGCGTCGCGCAGCATGCGGGCCACCGCGTCGCCGACCGCGCCCACCCGGCCGTTGTCCTCGACCACCGCGACCAGCTTGTGGGCGCGGGCGGCCGGGACGAGGGCCTCGTCCAGGGGCTTGACCCAGCGCGGGTCCACCACCGTGGCGGAGATGCCTTGGGCGTCGAGCAGGTCGGCGGCCTCCAGGCACAGCTCGGCCATCGGGCCGACGGCCACGAGCAGCACGTCGGGGTCGCCCGCGCGCAGCACGTCCATCTCGCCGAGGCGGCCGACCGCCTCGAACTCGGCGGCCACCGCTCCCTTGGGGTAGCGCACGACGGTCGGGCCGTCGTCGATCTCCACGGCCTCGGCCAGCAGCTCGCGCAGGCGGGGCTCGTCGCGGGGGACGGCGACCGACAGGCCGGGGACGACCTGCAGGATCGACAGGTCCCACATGCCGTTGTGGCTGGCGCCGTCGTCGCCGGTGACGCCCGCCCGGTCGAGCACGACCGTGACGGGGAGCCGGTGCAGGGCGACGTCCATCAGGAGCTGGTCGAAGGCCCGGTTGAGGAAGGTGGCGTAGACGGCCACCACCGGGTGCAGGCCGCCGAGCGCCAGGCCGGCGGCGCTGGTGAGGGCGTGCTGCTCGGCGATGCCGACGTCGTAGAGGCGGTCGGGGTAGGCCTCGGAGAACGGGATCAGGCCGGTGGGGCCGAGCATCGCGGCGGTGATCGCCACGATGTCGCGCCGCTCGGCGCCCAGGCGCACCATCTCCTGGCCGAAGACGTTGGTCCAGCCGTGCGGCTTCGGCTTCTCCTCACCGGTCAGCGGGTCGAAGACGCCCGGCGAGTGGAAGCAGTCCTCGTCGTGGTTCTCCGCCGGGGAGTAGCCGAAGCCCTTCTTGGTGAGCACGTGCACGATGACCGGGCGGCGGAAGTCGCGGGCCCTGCGCAGCGCGGCCTCCACGGCCTGCTCGTCGTGTCCGTCGACCAGCCCGATGTACTTCAGGCCGAGGTCCTCGAACATGACCTGCGGGGCGAGGACGTCCTTGAGGCCCTTCTTGACGCCGTGCAGGGCGTCGTAGACGGGGGAGCCGACGACCGGGACCTTGGTCAGGTTGCCCTTGACGAAGTCGAGCACGTCCTCGTAGCGCTGGTTCGTGCGCAGGGAGGCCAGGTGGGAGGCGAGCCCGCCGATGGTCGGCGAGTAGGAGCGGCCGTTGTCGTTGACCACGATGATCAGCGGCAGGTCCTTGCGCCCCGCGATGTTGTTGAGCGCCTCCCAGGCCATGCCCCCGGTGAGCGCCCCGTCCCCGATCACCGCGACGACCGTGCGGTCGGCCTCGCCCTTGAGCCGGTACGCCTTGGCCAGGCCGTCGGCGTACGACAGGGCGGTCGAGGCGTGGGAGTTCTCGATGACGTCGTGCTCGGACTCGGCCTGGCTCGGGTAGCCCGACAGGCCGCCCTCCTGGCGGAGCGTGCCGAACTGCCCGGCCCGGCCGGTGAGCATCTTGTGGACGTAGGCCTGGTGGCCGGTGTCCCACAGGATGCGGTCGTACGGAGAGTCGAAGACCCGGTGCAGCGCGATCGTCAGCTCGACGACGCCGAGGTTGGGACCGAGGTGACCGCCGCTGCGAGCGGTGGAGGAGATCAGAAGATCCCTGATCTCGGCGGCGAGGACCGGTAGCTCGTCCGCCGCCAGGCGCTTGAGGTCCCCTGGTCCCTTGACCGACTCCAGAAGATTTCCAGGCTGCCCGGTCCGCTCGCTCACGGAATCATCCTCTCTGTCCAGTCAACGTCACGACGAGTCTAGTTGCGATGGGGGACGCAACCTCCGGGAGCGGGGATTCTGCACGTTTTATCCACACTTGCAATAACCTTTGCCCCACCATGAAAACTCTCCCCTTTGGGCAACTTTCATCGCTTGTTGCCGCCTCGTTGACGTTTGCCCTGGTGACGGGCCTGGGCCCCGCCAGCGCGTCCGCCTCGCAGACCGTCGCGCCCTCCGCCTCGCAGCAGGTCGCGCCGGTCACAGGGACGACGTCGGGTACGAACACCTCCACCGCCTCCACCACCGGGGATGCCTCCAGCGCCCCCACCGCCTCCACCACCGGAGTGCAGGCGCCCCCGCGCGGCCGGGCCGCCGCGACGGCCAGTCCCCTCTACCGCACCGGCACCCTGCCCACCATGCGCTGCCAGGCCGGACAGATCCGCGCGGGGAGCGCGGCCTCCTACCGCGCCTTCGTCACCAAGCTCATCCGCTGCCTGAACCTGGCCTGGAAGACCCAGTTCAGGAAGACCAACCTGGCGTTCTCCCACCCCAAGCTGCGTTTCTCCACCACCAAGGTGACCACCCCCTGCGGCCGGTGGCCCAGCAGCGCCGGGGGGCTGTACTGCTCCAGCAACCGCACCATCTACATCGGTGTCACGCGTGAGGTCCTGAAGAACGCCCAGCCGGCCAACCACGCCCAGTTCATCGCCCACGAGTACGGCCACCACGTGCAGCGCCTCGCGGGCATCATGGACTACTACGGCCGCAGCATCTGGCGGGCCTCCTCCTCCGCCAAGCTGGCCTTCTCCCGCCGCCTCGAACTGCAGGCCGACTGCCTGGCCTCCGCCTTCCTGCGCCAGGCCGCCGACGACCTGCCGGTCGAGCAGGCGCAGTGGGACGCGATGGTCAGCTGGGTCAGCGCCAACGGGCACAAGAACTGGCCCAAGAACGACCACGGCAAGGGCCGCAGCCAGGCGTACTGGATGGAGCGCGGCTTCGACGCGGGCTCCCCGTCCGGCTGCAACACCTGGTCGGCCCCCTCCGGCCGCGTCGCCTGAGCCGCGTGACCCGCCCGGGTCGCCCGATCCCCGGAACGCCGCGCGCCGCCTGACTCACCGGCACGAGGCCGGCCGACTCAACGGCACGAGACCCGGCCGACTCCCGATACGAGACCTGCCGCCCGGCACGAAGCCCGGCTCCGGCACGAAACCGCGATATGCGGCCACACTTCATAGGGTGGCCGCATATCCGCTTTACCCCCCCTTTAACCTCCCCTAGGGTTGAGAATCATGCGCATCCCCCTTATCGCACTGCTCTCCGGCGTGCTCATCAGCACGCTGCTCGCCGGTACGGCGGGCGCCGCGGTCACCACCGGCCACCTCGCGCCGGTGCCCACGGGCAAAGCCGCCCTGACCGCCAACCCGATCTACAAGACGGGCAAGCTCGAGCCGGATGCCTGTCCCGAGCAGCCGGTCTACAACGACGACCTGGCGACCGCCGAGACCTATCTCAGCTTCGCTCTGGACTGCCTCAACGAGGGCTGGGAGTACCAGTTCGCCAAGGCGAAGCTGCCGTTCTCCAAGCCCAGGTTCGTGGTCACCACGCGCCTCGGCGTCCCGACCGGCTGCGGCAAGTTCCCCAAGGGCGCCCAGGCGGTCTACTGCTCGCTGAACAAGAAGATCACCTTCTATCTCGACAAGGGGATCCTCTCCCAGGCGACCGAGCTGTTCCTGCTGCAGACCCTGGCCCACGAGTACGGCCACCACGTCCAGCAGCTCTCCGGGATCCTGCCCACGGTGTTCAAGCGGAAGTACAAGAACGACAGGGAGTACCTGCCCGAGCTGCGCAAGGTCGAGCTCCAGGCCGAGTGCCTGAGCGGCGCCTTCATCGGCAGCATCTGGCGCTCCCTCGGCCGCCGCGAGTCGGACTTCAGGTACGTCCTGAGCGCCGCCTACAGCACGGCCAGCCACGGCACGACCAAGAGCATCACCTACTGGGTGACCCGCGGCTTCCAGCAGGAGACCCCCGGCTCCTGCAACACCTTCTCCGCCCCCAAGTCCAGGGTCGCCTGACCTCCCGACCCCCTGACCTTCAGCCCTCTTGATCTTCGCGACCACCCGCCGCCGTCCCGTCGGACGCGCGACGGGTGGTCGTTCTTTTCCACCCGGTGTAAGTCTTCTCCTCCGGGGGATGCGGCTCCCGTCCCCCCGCCCGCCCGGCCCGGACGATCTCCCCGGAAAAGGCGACCACGAGTGGCGACGGGACCGTGACGTTCGGTAACCTGGCGACGCCGCCTGAGCAACCCTCCCCGTAAGCGTCCTCCACGCCACGGAAACCAGGTTCGGTCCCCCCGCTGGTCGACGGCAAGGAGAAAGACAGACATGAACACCACGGACACCCGCATGCGCGTCCTGGAAACGGACGTCGCCACGCTCCGTCTGGCGAACGAGGAGAACAAGGTGATCAACATCGGGATCGTCGAGGTCCTGACCGACCTGCGAACGGAGATGTCCGAGCTCCGCACGGAGATGTCTGGATTCCGGACGGACATGGACAAACTCCGCGCCGGGCAGGACGAGCTTCGCGCCGAGATGCGCGCGGGACAGGACGAACTGCGCGCCGAGATGCGGACCGGCCACGCCGAGCTCCGCGAGGAGATCTCCGTGGTCAAGCGCTCCGTCGGCAACCTGGAGCTCTCCATGAAGCGCGTCGAGGGTGACGTCGCCGAGCTCAAGGCCGGTCACATCGAGCTGCGCCACCTGGTCGCCGGTCTCGTGAAGTAACCCTCGCACCGCCGTCGGCACCCACGGGCCCTGGGTGCCGACGGCGCGTCGCCCCGGCGATCGCCGCAGCACAAGAATCACGGACAGCCGCAGAACACGAGTCACGGACCGCCACGAAACGCGCGTCGCCCCGGACCACGGACCGCGACGGCCAAAAAGCCCCCGCAGCGGGATTCAGGAGCCCGCGCGGGCGAGGACTTCCAGAGGGTCCGCGAGGACCTGGGAGAAGGCCAGTTCGGCGGCGCCGACGAGGGTGGCGTCATCGCCGAGGGCCGAGGTGCGCAGGCGCAGGTGCTCGCGGCACGGGGGCAGGGCGTCGAGGGCGAGGCGGCTGCGGACCTGCGCGGCGGAGCCGAGGTAGATCTCCCTGAGCGTGCCCCCGAAGACGACCATCTCGGGGTTGAACAGGTTGACGAGGTTGGATACGCCCAGGCCGAGCCAGTCGCCGACGCGGCTCAGGGCCGCCTGCGCGACGACGTCCCCCCGGTCGGCGGCGTCGACCGCGGCGCGGACGGCGTCCCTGCCGACCCGGGAGCCGAAGCGGCCCGCGGCCTCCAGGAAGGCGCGCTCCCCGACCTCGGCCTCCAGGCAGCCGTGCGAGCCGCACCCGCAGAGCCGCCCCTTGTCGGGGTTGACGATCATGTGCCCGACCTCGCCGCCGAAGCCCAGGTGACCGCCGAGCAGCTGGCCGTTGACGATCACTCCCCCGCCGATGCCGACGTCGCCGTGGAGGTAGACGAGGTCGCGGCAGCCGACGCCGACGCCCCGGGTCTGCTCGGCGAGGGCGGCGAGGTTGGCGTCGTTGCCGACGGTGACCGGCAGGCCGAAGGCGAGCCGCCGGGCCATCTCGTCGGCGAACGGCACGTCGTCCACGGTGACCATGTTGGGCCCGAACCTGACGACCCCGTCGCCGCGCCCCACTCCCCCGGAGAAGGCCGCCGCCACCCCGACGCACACCGTGTCGGGGCGGGTCCTGCGGTGCATCTGCCGGACGAAGGCGGCGAGCGGGCCGACGATCTCCTCCAGGGAGAAGTCCCCTCGCCGCCGCGCCGTCTCGCGGCGGTCGAGGATGGTGCCGCCCAGGCCGACGCGGGCGGCGACCAGCCGGTCGACGCCCACGTCGAGGGCGAACACGTAGACCCGCGCCGACTCCGGGCGGACCACCAGGGACGGGCGCCCCGCCCTGCCCGTCTCCCTGGGGAGTTCCTCCCTGACCAGCCCCGCGGCGGTCAGGTCGGCGGTGAGGGCCATGATGGTGCTGCGGTTGAGGCCCATCCGGTTGGTGAGTTCCGCACGCGAGGTGGGGCCGCTCAGATGGACGTGCCGAAGCAGGGCCCCGAGGTTGTGGCGCCTGATCTCCTCCTGGGAGGGGCCTGCCCGCATGACGTGATGTTCCTTCGGTGAATCGGAGTCGCTGATCACCTTAGACCAGTGGCGGCCGCCCGCTTGCGGGACAGCGCGTCCACCATGGCGGCCAGCAACAGGACCGATCCGGTCACCATGAACTTCACCCCGGAGCTGTAGCCCATCAGGCCCATGCCGTTCTCGATGACCGCGACCACGGCACCGCCGAGAATGGCGTCCAGCACCCGGCCCTTGCCGCCGAACAGGCTGGTGCCGCCGATGACGGCGGCGCCGACCGCGTAGAGCAGCACGTTGCTGCCGCCGGTGTTGGGGTCGACCGAGCTGGCCCGCGAGGCGGCGATGATGCCGCCGACGGCGGCCATGGAGGAACAGATCACGAAGGCGCTGATCTTCATCCGGTCGACGTTGATGCCCGCGCGGCGCGCGGCCTCGGCGTTGCCGCCGACCGCGTACAGGTGGCGGCCGTACGCCGTGCGGCGGAGCACGAACGTCAGGATCAGCAGCAGCACCACGATGATGGGCACCACGAGCGGCACGCCCGCCAGGGAGACGACGGCGACGTTGCGGCTGCGCTCGATGTTGAGGAAGTAGACGGCGAGGCCGCCGAGCAGCGCGAGGCTGCCGACCCTGACCGCGATCAGCGAGATCGGGTCGGAGGTGAGGCCGCGGGAGGCGCGCTTGCGGGCGCGCAGCAGCTGGAGCCCGGCGTAGGCGGCGACGCCCACGGCCAGCAGGATCCAGCCCAGCGTGGGCGGGAGGTTCTTGTTCGCGATCGACAGGATGGTCTCGTCGCGGATGGCGACGATGGTGCCGCCCTTGACGAGCAGCAGGACCAGCCCCTGGAAGGCGAGGAAGGCCGCGAGCGTCACCACGAACGACGGGATCCCGAGTTTCGCGACGACGGCGCCGATCGAGGTGCCGATCACCACGCCGGTGAGGATCGCCGCGCCCACCGCCACGTACCAGGGCAGCCCCTGGCTGCTGAGCATGATCGCGAGCACCGCGGCGCAGACACCGCTGGCGTAACCCGCCGACAGGTCGATCTCGCCGAGGAGCAGCACGAAGACCAGGCCCATCGCGATCACGGTGACCGCGGCGCCCTGGGTGAACAGGTTGGCGAAGTTGCCCGAGGTGAGGAAGGAGGGCCGCAGGATGGCGAAGATCGTGCAGAGCACCACGAGGCCGAACACCGCGGGCAGCGCGCCCATGTCGCCCCCGCGTACCCTCTCGGCGTAGCCGCGGACGTTGGTCCTGATCGAGGGTGCCTCGTGTACGGTCTTCGGCGAAATCGTGGCGGTCATACGGTGACTCCGTTGGTGAGGCCGAGGTCCCCGCTGCGGCCGGAGGTGATCAGTTCGACGACCTGCGCGTGGGTGACGTCCGAGGTCTTGACCTGGGCCGCCATCCGGCCGAGGTAGAGGGTGGCGATCCGGTCGGACACGGCGAAGACGTCGTTCATGTTGTGCGAGATCAGGACGACGGCCAGGCCCTGGTCGGCGAGGCGCCGCACCAGTTCCAGCACCTGCGCCGTCTGGGCGACGCCGAGGGCGGCGGTCGGCTCGTCGAGGATGACGACCTTGCTGTTCCACAGCACGGCCTTGGCGATGGCCACCGTCTGGCGCTGGCCGCCGGAGAGGCTGGCGACGAGCTGGCGGATGGACTTGACGGTCCTGACCGACAGGCTCTCCAGGGTCCTGGCCGCCATCTCCTCCATCGTGTCCTCGTCGAGGACGATGCCGCGCTTGTGCTCGCGGCCGAGGAACATGTTCTGGACGATGTCGAGGTTGTCGCAGAGCGCGAGGTCCTGATAGACGATCTCGATGCCCAGGTCGGCCGCGTCGCGCGGGCTGCCGATCTGGACGGGCTTGCCGTCGAAGAAGTACTCGCCGGAGTCGATCGGGTGGATGCCTCCGACGCACTTGACGAGGGTGGACTTGCCTGCGCCGTTGTCGCCGACCAGCGCGGTCACCTCTCCGGCGTACGCGGAGAGGGAGACGTCGTGCAGGACCTGTACGGGACCGAAACTCTTGTCGATCCCGCGGAGTTCCAGTGCGGGGGTCATGGGGTTGTGCTCCCTGTGTTCATTTCGCGCGGCGAAGCTCGCGCGGGTCGGGCGCCTGCGGGCGGCGTCCCGTCCCGTGGGCCGGGAGACGTCCGCCTGCCGCGTCTCCCGGCGCACAGGATGAGGTGTGCCGCGATCGAGCGCGAGGGCGCGGCCGGTCAGGGGGAACGACCGGCCGCACCCTCCACGCCCTACTGGATTCCGGCCTCGGTGCACTTGTCGGCGAACTCGCCGGTGCACAGCTCGTCCTTGGTCACGAAGCCGTCGGCGACGACGTCCTTGACGCTGTCGAAGAAGATCGGCTGCGGGTCGAGGAGGACGGCGGGCACGTCGGCGCCGCTCTCGGTGTCCTTGACGCTCCCGGTCGCCGCGGGCTTCTCGCCCTTGGCCAGGCCGATGGCGAGCTCGGCGGCCGCGTCGGCCTCCTTCTTGATCGCCTTGTAGACCGTCATGCACTGGTCGCCTGCGAGGATGTTCTGCAGGCCCTGCACGGTGGCGTCCTGGCCGGTGACCGGGACCTTGCCGTTCAGGTTGTTCTTCTTCAGGACCGAGATGGCGGCGTTGCCGAGACCGTCGTTGGCGGCCAGGACGCCGGCGATCTTCGGCTGCTCGGTGAGCATCTGCTCGAAGATCGTGCCGGCCTGGGCGTTGTCCCAGTCGGGGACGGACTGGTCCGGGCCCTTGACGTAGTCGCCGGAGTCGTACTTGGCCTTGAGCACGCCGTCGTAGCCGTTCTTGAACAGCGTGGCGTTGTTGTCGGTCGGCGAGCCGTTGAGCTCGGCGACGATCGGCTTCTCGGCCTTCTTGTCGGTCAGGCACTTCACCAGGCCCTCACCCTGCAGGGTGCCGACCTTGGTGTTGTCGAAGCTGACGTAGTACTGGGCGCCGCCGTTGAGGGTGAGGCGGTCGTAGTCGATGGTGGCGACGCCCTGCCCCTTGGCCTTGTCGAGCACGGCCTTGCCGGTGCCGCTGTCAAGGTTGACGATCATCAGGACCGTGGCGCCGTTGGTGATCATCTGGTCGGCGATGGTCTGGAACTGGGTCTTGTCGCCCTGGGCGTTCTGGATGTCGTAGGCGACACCCGCGGCCTTGAACGCCTCCTCCAGGTACTTGCGGTCCGCGGTCTCCCAGCGGGCGGAGGACTTGCTGTCGGGAAGGATGACGCCGACCTTGCCCGCGGCGGCGGCCGTGCTCTCCGCAGGGGCGGCACTGCTCGAAGCGCTGGTCTCGGGGGTGTCGCTCCCGCAAGCGGTGAGGCCGAGGGTCATCGCCGCGGCGGCGGCGGTAAGGCTGAGGATCCCCTTGCGCATGGTGCACGGGTCCTTTCTTCGAAATTGGGGGGTACGGACGTGCGGCATGCCGAATTCGCGGGTACGGCTGTGCCGGGTCTCGGCTCACCGTTCCGTTGAATGTTGTTTGCGGCAACGTATTCCGCCGTTGGCCTGGAGCGCCAGACCCTCCAGAGGTAAAGTTTGTTGTGGCCGGTAACAATCCAGAAACGCGCCCTTAACCGCCTCGGGTCCCGATGGCCCTTTCCCGTCCCGATCCCCCTGCCGTTACCGGGATCGCGGCTCTGAGCTGCCCTTTTCCGGAAACGGTACGGCCCCCCGGAGGGCTCCCCCGGAAATCCCGGTTCCTCGGGGCGCGCGGAAGTCCCCGGAAAGCACGGAACCGCCCGGCGGGATGGTGTCCCGCCGGGCGGTTCTCGTCTGGGGTGTGCCCCCAAGCGGGCGAGGCTTACGTGCGGCCTCGCCCCCCTGCTCAGCTCTTGGCGAGCAGGGAGCGCAGGACGTACTGCATGATGCCCCCGTGCCGGTAGTAGTCGGCCTCTCCGGGGGTGTCGATGCGCACGACCGCCTGGAACTCCTTGCCGTCGGCCCTGACCGTCACGGTCTGCGGGACGCCGCCCTCGTTGAGGGCCACGACGCCGGTGACGTCGAAGGTCTCCTCGCCGGTCAGGCCGAGCGACCGCGCCGTCTCGCCCTCGGGGAACTGCAGCGGCAGCACGCCCATGCCGATGAGGTTGGAGCGGTGGATGCGCTCGTAGGACTCGGCGATGACGGCGCGGACGCCGAGCAGCGCGGTGCCCTTGGCCGCCCAGTCGCGCGAGGAGCCCGAACCGTACTCCTTGCCGGCCAGGACCACGAGCGGCACGCCCGCGGCCTGGTAGTTGGCCGAGGCGTCGTAGATGAAGGACTGCGGCCCGCCGTCGAGGGTGAAGTCGCGGGTGTAGCCGCCCTCCACGCCGTCGAGCAGCAGGTTCTTCAGCCGGATGTTGGCGAAGGTGCCGCGGATCATGACCTCGTGGTTGCCGCGGCGCGAGCCGTAGGAGTTGAAGTCCTTGACCCCGACGCCGTTCTCCTTCAGGTAGTCGGCGGCGGGGGTGCCGACCTTGATGGCGCCCGCCGGGGAGATGTGGTCGGTGGTGACCGAGTCGCCCAGCTTCGCGAGCACGCGTGCCCCGGAGATGTCGGTCACCGGCTCCGGCTCGGGCGGCATGCCCTCGAAGTAGGGGGCCTTGCGGACGTAGGTCGAGTCGGGGTCCCACTCGAAGGTGTTGCCGGTCGGGATCGGCAGCGAGCGCCAGGTCTCGTCGCCCTTGAACACGTCGGCGTAGTCGTGCAGGAACATCTCCTGGTCGATCGAGGAGGCGACGACCGCCGCGATCTCCTCGGGCGCCGGCCAGATGTCGGCGAGGAACACCGGCTTACCGTCCGAGCCCGTCCCCAGCGGCTCGTTGTTCAGGTCGAGGTCCATGGTGCCCGCGAGGGCGTAGGCGACGACCAGCGGCGGCGAGGCCAGGTAGTTCATCTTGACGTCGGGGTTGATCCGGCCCTCGAAGTTGCGGTTGCCCGACAGCACGGCGGTGACCGCGAGGTCGTTCTCCTGGATCGCGGCGGAGATCTCCTCCTGCAGCGGGCCCGAGTTGCCGATGCAGGTGGTGCAGCCGTAGCCGACCAGGTTGAAACCGATCTTGTCGAGGTACGGCTGCAGGCCGGAGCGCTCGAAGTAGCCGGTGACGACCTGCGAGCCGGGGGCGAGCGAGGTCTTCACCCACGGCTTGCGGGTCAGGCCCTTCTCGACCGCGTTCCTGGCGAGCAGCGCGGCGCCCATCATGACGTACGGGTTGGAGGTGTTGGTGCAGCTGGTGATCGCGGCGATGGTGACCACGCCGTGGTCGATCTCGAAGCCGGTGCCGTCGGCCAGGGTGACCTGGACGACCTTGTGCGGGCGCTCCCCGTCGAGGTCGGCCGGGTGCGGCTTGTCGCCGTTGTCGTCGTGGGAGACCGCCGGGGAGTCGGAGGCCGGGAACGACTCGCCGGACGCCTCGTCGAGCGGGCCCTGCTCGCTGGACACGTAGTCCTTGACGGCGGCGCGCCAGGCGCTCTTGGCGTCCGACAGCGCGATGCGGTCCTGGGGCCGCTTGGGACCGGCGATCGACGGGACGACCGTCGACAGGTCCAGCTCGATGTACTCGGAGAAGACCGGCTCCTCGGCCTCGGGGTCGAGCCACATGCCCTGGGCCTTGGCGTAGGCCTCGACCAGGGCCACCTGCTCGGCGGAGCGGCCGGTGAGCGTGAGGTAGTCGATCGTCTGGCCGTCGATCGGGAAGATCGCGCAGGTGGAGCCGAACTCGGGGCTCATGTTGCCGATCGTGGCCCGGTTGGCCAGCGGCACGCTGGAGACGCCGTCGCCGTAGAACTCCACGAACTTGCCGACGACGCCGTGCTTGCGGAGCATCTCGGTGATCGTGAGCACCAGGTCGGTGGCGGTGGCCCCGGCGGGGAGCCTGCCGGTCAGCTTGAAGCCGACCACGCGCGGGATGAGCATGGAGATCGGCTGGCCGAGCATCGCGGCCTCGGCCTCGATGCCGCCGACGCCCCAGCCCAGGACGCCGATGCCGTTCTCCATCGTGGTGTGGGAGTCGGTGCCGACGCAGGTGTCCGGATACGCCTTCCCGTCACGGACCATCACCACGCGGGCCAGGTGCTCGATGTTGACCTGGTGCACGATGCCGGTGCCCGGCGGGACGACCTTGAACTCGTCGAAGGCGGTCTGGCCCCAGCGCAGGAACTGGTAGCGCTCGCGGTTGCGCTCGTACTCCCGGTCGACGTTGCGCTGGAAGGAGTCGGCGCCGCCGAAGAAGTCGACGATGACCGAGTGGTCGATGACCATCTCGGCCGGGGCGAGCGGGTTGATCCTGGCGGGGTCGCCGCCGAGGTCGCGGACGGCCTCGCGCATGGTCGCGAGGTCGACGACGCACGGGACTCCGGTGAAGTCCTGCATGATCACGCGGGCCGGGGTGAACTGGATCTCCACGTTCGGGGCGGCCTTCGGGTCCCACTGGCCGATCGCGCGGATGTGGTCGGCGGTGATGTTCGCGCCGTCCTCCGTGCGGAGCAGGTTCTCAAGAAGGATCTTCAGGCTGTACGGGAGACGTCCCGACCCCTCGACGGCGTCCAGCCGGTAGATCTCGTACCCCGCGTCACCGACGCGGAGCGTGTCACGACTGCCGAAGCTGTTGGCGGACACGGTTCGCCTCCCTCATCACCTGATGTCTGGCGCGCCGGCACATAGGGCGCGATTGAATCCTGCCGCACCGCCCGAGCGCCCCCGACCGTTAGGTATGCCTAACTTGCAGGTCACTCACAGGTTGCAGCGGATGTCTCGATATCAAGATATCCCTCCGGGTATCTCGACATCAAGTTACTCCCCAGTATGATCACTGCGGGGCGAGGCGGAGGTACAGCAGCCCGAGAACGACGACGGAAAGTACCGGGGCGAGAAACTTCTGCTCGAAGGCGCGGCCCGTCTTGATGCCGATCTTCCACGGGAGCAGCCACTTCTGCCGCATCGGCCAGAGCACCGGGCAGCCCTTCTCGGTGCAGCAGTCGCCCACGACGTGGGTGAGGCACCCGATCGCGACCGCGAGCCCCAGCCAGGCGTATTCCACGTTGTCGCTGCGGAACACCACGAACAGCCCGGCGGTCATGCCGATGTTGAGCATCGCCGAGGCGAACTTCTTGCCCGGGATGCCGATGCCGATCGCCCGCAGCGCCAGGCCGATGAGCAGGATCACCAGGATGTCCCGGCCGATCGGGTAGGTGTTGGCCAGGTGGTGGGCCCCGAAGCCCGTCGCGATCGCGAACACCAGCGAGTGGGTGGCGTTGCGGTGGCCTCCGGCGAGCCACGAGACCGCCTTGCTCAGCCCCCAGGTGACCGGCCCGAACGTCTGCGCGATCGTCGCGCTCGGATGGTCGAGGTCCGGCAGCATCGCGGCACCGGCGCAGATGATGGCCCCGGCGACGAACTCGGCCGGGTTGAGCGCGTTGACCATGACGCCGGTCTCGATGAACCTGGACGTCTCGGTCAGCAGGGGCAGCGCGGCCAGCGCGGGCGCCACCCCCAGCCACGCGATCGCACCCGTCAGCGCATGCGTATGCCCCATCATCGGTCAAAAACCCCCATCAAGATCACCCCGGGAGACTGTACGTCAAAGCCTCCTCCAGATGGAGGACCGTGCCATTTCACGCCGTCGGCGTGTCGCGCGGGCGAGCCGACTCCCGCGCGTGCGTGCTGATCGTCTCCGGCCGAATCCAGGGTCGCCCGAGGGCGACGACGGTCCGCTTCGATCTCCCCGTCCCTTCACGAGAGGTGACTGCCATTCGAATCTTCCTACGAACGGGGAACGGATGGAACGGGTGAATGGTGCCGGGGACGGCGGCCCCGAGGCGTCTCAAGGCGCCCTGAGGCGGTGATCGCCCTCATGGGGCGGGACCGGAATCCGGCGCCGGAGACGGCCACCCCCGCGGTGATCGTCCTCGCGGGACGAGACGGGCCGGGGGGCGGGGCGAGGAGTCCTCCGGGGGTCTTCACCGGAGGCTCGGACCGCGGGCCCGGGAGGGGCGCGATCAAGAAGGACCACGCGGAGGCAACGGACCGCGATCAAGAAACTACGTGCGGAAACGACAGACGGGACCGTTCCGCGCCGAAAGCACCCCCCAGCCCTTCCGGCACGGAACGAATCCCGTCTACGTCCTTTGTAACGTGCAGGTCTCAGTACTTGTTCCAGAATCCGGCAAGAATTACGTGATCTGCCTCACTTCTACGAAGAGTAACCGCCTATTACCCTCGGTGAGAGTGGACGAAAAGGACGCGAGGGGCGGCGGAACAAAGCTGTCGAGGCCCGTACCAGGCCGTTCCGGACGGGCGGCTCCGGCGAATCCCCAGCTCGGCGGGCCGACGACTCGGCGAGCCGGGCCGGAGTGGCGACGGCCAGGCGGGCGGGCCGGGGAGCGCCCCGGCACCACCGGCGGTCATATGCCCCAGATCACACTTAACCCTTATTTCGTGACATGAGGTTGCTGCCAGAATGTTCTCGATATATCTTTGAAGCATCGAGAGCGATCAAAAGACGATCGCGGCATGGAGGTACGACATGACATCGTCCAACGCGATGGGCGCCCCCTGGTCCGGATTCGGATCCCCCGAGGTGAGGCGCGAGATGAAGCGCGCGGCCAGGGAGGCGTGGCGGCAGATGGCCGCCGGATGGCACGAGGGCGGGCCTGAGCACGGTCCCCGCGGGCCGCACCACGCACACCACGAGCACGAGCACCACGAGCACGGGCCCCGCGAGCACCGGCACCGCGGCCACCGCGGCCCCTTCCCCTTCGGCGGGTTCCCCTGGGACACGGGCCGGGGCGGCAGGGGGGGCAGAGGCCCGTTCGGCGGAGGTCCCTTCGGCGGCCCGCCGTTCGGGAGGGGGCGCAAGGCGAAGCGCGGCGACGTCCGCGCGGCGATCCTCGCCCTGCTCACCGAGTCCTCGCACAACGGCTACCAGATCATCCAGGAGATCGAGCGGCGCAGCGAGGGCGGCTGGAAGCCCAGCCCGGGAGCGGTCTACCCGGCCCTGCAGCAGCTCACCGACGAGGGCCTGGTCCTGGCCGAGGAGAACGAGGGCCGCAAGACCTTCGGCCTCACCGACGCCGGGCGCGCCTACGTGGCCGAGCACCCCGACGAGGTGCGCGCCCCGTGGGAGGAGATGACGCCCGACGTCGACGACAGCACCTGGGAGCTGATGGACATCACCCGCCAGTCGGGGTTCGCCATGCTCCAGATCCTGCAGACCGGCAGCGACGCGCAGATCCGGCAGGCCAAGCAGACCCTGGTCGAGACGCGCCGCAAGCTCTACCAGATCTTGGCCGACGGCGACACAGGCGAGGAGTGACCCGACCATGACGCCCCGAGACGACCTCCGTATCGGAGACGCCGAGCGTGACGTGGCGATGGAGTCCCTGCGCGAGCACTACGTGCAGGGCCGCCTGACCCGTGAGGAGCTCGACGAGCGCCTCGAACTGACCCTGTCCGCGCGGACCGGCGGCGAGCTGGCCCGGGTGAGCGCGGACCTGCCCGGCTCGGACGCCGCCCGGCCGGAGGAGTCCGAGGAGACCTGGGGCCCCTGGGGCGCGGGGGCTCCCCGGGGCCCGGGGAGAGGTCCGTGGGGGCCCGGCGGGCCGTGGGGTCCGGACGGGCCGTGGGGGCCGGGCGGGCCGGGTAAGCGGCATCGCGCGCACGCCCACCCCTGGGGCCATCACCGCCCCAAGGGCCACCACGGCTGGAATCACCACCGCACGGGGCACCGCGGCGGGCCGCCGTTCTTCCCCATGATCATCCCGGTGATGGTGGCCGCGGTGCTGATCGGCGGGTTCGGGGTGCTCAAGTTCGTCTTCCTCGCCTGGCTGGTGATGGCGGTGCTGAGCACGCTCCGCCGCGGGCGCGGGCGCTCCAGGACGCGCTCCCGCCGGGTCGGCCCCCCGGCCGCGTCCTGACGTCCTGACGTCCTGACCCGTCCCCCGCCGCGCCTCCGGCCCGGCCGCCGGCGAGTCCCGGGCGAGTACGCGCGGCGTGCTCGCCCGTCGGCCGCGGGCCGGGACACCCGCTCCGGCGGGTCAGGCGAGAGACTCCCGGAGCCTCCGCATCTCCCCCGCGATCCCGTCCAGCGTCCAGTGCGCGTTCAGGCCGCTCGGGTTGGGCAGCACCCACACCGCCGCGCCGCCGATCTCGCGCTCCTGCGGCCCGATCACGGCCTTGGGCACGCCGAACGCCTGCCGGTAGGCGGTCACCCCCGCCACCGCCAGCACCCTCGGCCCCACCTCGGCGACCAGCCGCGCCAGGCGCTCCCCGCCCGCGCGGAACTCCTCCGCCGACAGTTCCGCCGCCTGCGCGGTGGGCCGCGGCACCACGTTGGTGATCCCCAGCCCGTACGAGGGAAGCAGGTCCTGCTCGGCGGGCGAGAGCAGCCGGGGGGTGAAGCCCGAGCGGTGCAGCGCGGGCCAGAAGCGGTTGCCGGGCCGGGCGAAGTGGTGGCCGGTGGCCGCGGAGTACAGGCCGGGGTTGATCCCGCAGAACAGCACGTCCAGCGAGGGCCCGAGCACGTCGTCGATCGTCCCCCGCCCGGCCGCCTCCAGCTCGGCGCGGCTCGGCCGCGCGAGGACCCGCGCCCCGGGCGCCGTCCGCCTCTCGGGCGGGGCGTTCTCCCGTTCCCCGGGCGGCACGGGTCTTCCGGACGGGACGGGTCTTCTGGACGGCACGAGGCGAACCTAGCCCATCTCCTCGAGCTTTCTCCCCTTGGTCTCCCGTACCTTGAACATCACGAAGACGAAGGAGAGCGCGGCGAAGGCGGCGTATCCCACGTAGGCCCCGGCCAGGTTCCACTCGCTCAGCGACGGGAACGAGACGGTGATCAGCCAGTTGGCCACCCACTGGGCGGCGGCGGCCACCGAGAGCGCGGCGGCCCTGATGCGGTTGGGGAACATCTCGCCCAGCAGCACCCAGACGATCACCCCCCACGACAGTGCGAAGAACAGCACGAAGACGTGCGCGGAGACCAGGGCGACCGTGCCCTGGGCCTCGGGCAGCTTGACGGTCTCGCCGCTCGGGACACCCGCACTGAAGGCCCACGCGGCCACGGCGAGCGCGACCGTCATGCCCGCGGAGCCGATCAGCAGCAGCGGCCTGCGGCCGATCCTGTCGACCAGCGCGATGGCGACGAACGTGCCGACGATGTTGATGATCGAAGTGGAGAAGCTGATGAGCAGCGAGTCCGACTGGTTGATGCCGACCGACTGCCACAGCGACGACGAGTAGTAGAAGATGACGTTGATGCCGACGAACTGCTGGAAGACCGAGAGCAGGATGCCGATCCAGACGATCGGCAGCAGCCCGAACCGGGAACCCCGCAGGTCGCGCAGGCGGGGCCGGTGCTCGCTGCGCAGCGAGGTCTCGATCTCCGCCACCCGGGCGTCCAGGTCGGCCCCCTCGCCCTCGACCTCCGCCAGCACCTTGCGCGCCGCGTCCGATCGCCCGGCCGCGATGAGGAAGCGCGGCGACTCGGGGATGACCGTCGCGAAGACCAGATAGAGCAGGGCGGGGACCAGGCAGGCGCCGAGCATCCACTGCCAGGCCTGCAGCCCGAGCAGCTCGTTGTTGACGTCGCCCCCGGCCCGTTCCGCGATCGCGTAGTTGGCCAGCTGGGAGACCGCGATGCCCATCACGATCGCGAGCTGCTGGAAGGATCCCAGGCGCCCCCGGTAGGCGGGCGGCGCGACCTCCGCGATGTACGCGGGGCCGATCACCGAGGCCATGCCGATGCCCACCCCGGCGAGCACCCGCCACAGGGCCAGGTCCCAGAGCGCGAAGGGCAGGGCCTGGCCGACGGAGCTGACCGCGAACAGGATCGCGGCCACCTGCATCGCCCTGGTGCGCCCCCAGCGGTCGGCGAGCCCTCCGGCGATCCAGGCGCCCAGCGCCGAGCCCAGCAGCGCGATCGCCACCACGAAGCCGGTCTGGACCGGGCCGACGTCGAAGTTCTTCTCGATCCCGGTGACGGCGCCGTTGATGACGGCGCTGTCGTAGCCGAAGAGGAAGCCGCCGATCGCCGCCGCGGCGGTGATGAAGACGACGTGCCCGATGTTCTCGCCGGAGGTGTTCCTGGGAGTGGTTCTGGCCATGAGGGTTCTTTCCCCGGAGAGGGGATTTGAGACGCGGTTCCCGGATTTTCGGGGACTGCCCTATGCCGTCCTCGTCGGCACCTCGTCGGCCCTCCAGCGCCCCCCGGCGGCACCGCTCGCGCCACCTCCGGGCCGGTGGCCGTCATCCCGGCTTCGGCACCCCGTGCTCCCGCCGCTCCTGCCGCTCCTGCCGCTCCCTCGCCCCGGGCCTCGCGGGCCGCATCCCGAACAGGAAACGGGTCGGGCGGGTCCGCCGTACCAGCAGGTCGTAGGCGAGGAGCATCAGGACGAGCGAGACGACCACGATGACGGGGTACTTGACCGCGATCGGCACCTGCCAGCGCACCACCTGGTAGGCGACGGCGACCACGATGGGCTGGTGCAGCACGTACAGGGGCAGCACGGCCTCGGCCAGGTAGCCGCGCAGGGCGCCTTCGCGCGGGGGGCGGGCGGGCGGATGGACATCGGGGGCGGCGGGGACATCGGGGACGACGGGACCCGCGGGGATCGGGGGGGGGGGGGGCACGCCGGGAGCGGCGGGAGCGAAGGGGACGGCGGGGGCGCCGGGAGCGGCGGGGGCCCGGTCGAGGAGGTTGAGGATCGTCAGCAGCCAGCACCACCCGGCGGCGCCGTACAGCGCCCTCCCGAGGACGGCGAGCGGCGCGGAGGCCGTGAAGGCGTCGTCGCCCGCGGCGAGGAGCACGGGCACCCCGGCCGCGAACAGCGCCAGCCCGCACGCGGCGACCGCGCGCAGGTCGCGCCGCGCCGCCCGGCGGAAGCGCTCGTCGGCGGCGAACGCGAACCCGTAGCAGAAGAAGACGAGATACGCCCACCGGCTCCAGCCCGCGTACTCCTCCTCCAGCCCGAGGAGCATGCTGATCAGGGCGAGCGGCAGGGCGGGCAGGAGCACCGCGCCGCGCCTCTCGACGAGCCCGGCCAGCCGGTCGCCGAGGCGCGGGGGCGGCAGCCACCGGGCCGCGAGCGACAGCAGCAGCGAGAACGTGAGCAGCAGGACGAGGAACCACAGGTGCCCGGTCTCGAAGTACTCGCCCTGCAGGACGAACGGGAACTGCCCGGGGTCCAGCTCGACCCGGAAGAACCGGGGCAGGAACTCCAGGTACGACTCCCGGTGGGCGGGGTCGGCGCGCAGGCGCAGCCACTGCGGCACCGGGACGATGGCCACCGTGGCGAACACCAGGGGCACCGCGATCCTGCGCATGCGCTCCGCGGCGTAGCCGGCCGGGCCGCGGCGGCGCAGCGAGTGGCGGGCGGCCATGCCGGCGAGGTAGAAGAGCAACGGCATCGCCCACAGCACGCCCAGCACGCTGACGACCATGGTGAGGCCGGTGGTCTCGGCGTTCTTGACGTAGAAGTCGTCGCGGGCGTCGAACACCAGCGCCGAGTGGAAGAGCACCAGCCCGACCACCACCGCGACGCGCAGGAGGTCCGTCTCCGCGCGCCGCGCGGGCCCGGCCTCGCTCCGCGCGGAGGTCACGGACGGCCGCCCGAGGGGAGTGCGCCGCGCTCGCGGGCCACGTGGACCGCCGTGATCACGCCCAGCACGACGGCGGGGCCGAGCAGGTCCTTGGGCCAGAACTCCAGCGGGCAGGCCTCCACCACGCTGGCCACGCCCCACGCCACGACGTTGAGCCCGAGGATCGCGGCCCACAGGGCCCACAGCGTCTTCAGCCACCGGGGGGTGCCCCGGCCGGTCTTCGGCAGGCTCCGCCGCCGTTCGGCGGGCAGGTCGGCGAGCAGGACGGTCAGCTCGCCGTGGGTGGTGGCGCTCAGCGCCCGGCCCACCCGGTCCTCGAACTCCTGGAGGTCGAGGCGACCCTCCTCGACGGCCAGCCGCAGCCGCCGGGTGGCGGCCTCGCGATCGTCGTCCGATGCCCGCACGTCACGATGCTCGGCCATCTCCACCTCCTGTGGGGGGCTACGGGGGACTACATGGACGCTTCGCCGGTCTCACGGGACAGGAAGCGGTCGATCTCGTCCTTCTCCCCGGCCGGCAGGTCGCGTTCGGCGCACCGCCGCTCCGCCGCCGCCCTCAGGTGGGGGCGGGCCGCCACCGGGTCGATGCCGTCGAGGAAGGCGGCGACCAGGTCGCGGCGCTCCTCCCGCAGGGACGGGTCCGTGACGGTGGCGGTGGCCAGGATGAGCCAGGTGCACGCGGCGTCCGCGCCGGGCGCGCCCCTGGCGGCGTTCGCCCAGTCGACGACCCGGGGGCCGTCGCCGGTGACGAGCACGTTGCCGGGGTGCAGGTCCAGGTGGAGCAGCCGGTTGCCGGGACGGCCGGCGGCGGCCTGCAGCCAGCCGGGCGAGCGTACGGCGGACAGCTCGCGCAGCAGGCCGGCCAGCAGCCCGCCGTGCTCGGCGGCCCGGCCGGGGACGCGGGCCGCCTCCTCCAGGAGGGTCGGCCCGGCCACGCGCTCCATGAGGATGTCGGGCCCGTCCGCGTCGAAGATCTCGGGGGCGGGGAAGCCGTGCCGCCGGGCGTGCCGCATCACCGCGGCCTCGCGTTCGAGGCTGCGGCCGTCTCGCGAGCGGCGGACGACCCGGCCGGGCCCCGCCTCGAATATCTCGCAGTCGTACCCCGCGACGATCAACGGTCCAACCTTCATATCCGTCAGATTAGGCGGTAAAGCCGGTCCATCAATACGTCGGGGTGATGACCGTTTTTTACGGCAACTAGCTGCCATCGAACGAGCGGGTACTTATCGCTAACGTGAGGCGAACATAGATTCCATCCTTACTCACCTGCTTATTCCATTGAAAATGGGGAGGTGACACGTTGCTGGTGGCAACCGACCTCGTCAAACGTTATGGCGAAATCCAGGCACTCAACGGATTCACTCTGAGCGTGGCGGCCGGAGAAATCGTCGGGCTCCTGGGGCACAACGGCGCGGGCAAGACGACCTTCGTCGAGATCGTGTCGAACCTGACCCGCCCGGACGGCGGCAGGGTGACCATCGACGGCAAGCCGCCCTCCGCGGTGCGCGGTCACGTCGGCGTGGCTCCCCAGCACATCGCCCTCTACCCGTCGGCGACCGTCCGGGAGCACCTGGAGCTGTACGGCAGGCTCTCGGGGCTCCGGGGGGCCGCGCTGCGCTCGGCGATCGAGGACCTGGCGGCCGTGCTGCGGCTCACCGGGCTCATGGACCGGCGGGCCGGCAAGCTCTCGGGCGGCCAGCAGCGCCGCGCGCAGGCCGCGACCGCGCTCGTGCACCGGCCGGGACTGCTGCTCCTCGACGAGCCCACCGCGGGCGCCGACCTGGAGACCCGGCAGGCGATCCTCGACGTCGTCAAGCAGCGGGCCGGCGAGGGCGCCGCCGTCGTCTACACCACCCACTACCTGCCCGAGCTCACCGAGCTCCAGGCGACGATCGCGGTGGCGCGCGACGGCCGGGTCATCGCCCGGGGCAGCTACGAGGAGCTGGCCAGGGACCTGCCCGGCGAGGTGCGGGTGACGCTGGAAGGTGAGGAGGAGATCAGGATCCCCACCACGGATCCGGCCGCCACGCTCATCGACCTGCTGCACCAGACCAAGCGCCCGATCAGCTCGGTGGACGTGCGCAACCCGTCCCTGGACGACCTCTACCGATCACTGGCGGTCCACGATGCTCCTTGACGTCCCGCGATCCGGCATCGACCTGCGCGGCTCGGTGCACCGGATCGCCGCCCTGGGCCGGCACAACCTCATCCTCCGGCTGCGCGACCCCGGGCAGATGATCAGCTACGTGGCCATGCCGATGGTGCTCATGCTGGTGCTGAGGCCCCTGTACGTCAAAGCGCTGGACGCCGGTGCCACCCAGGTGGCCACCGGCCTGATGGTGATGTTCTCCGTGTTCGCGATCTCCCTGGCGGGGAACGCGATCCTGTCCGAACGCACCTGGCGCACCTGGGACCGGCTGCGGGTGAGCCGCGCGCCGGCGGCCGAGCTGCTCATCGGCAAGACCCTGCCGCTGTTCGTGGTGATGGTCACCCAGCAGTCGATCCTGCTCGTGTACGGCTGCCTGGCGATCGGGCTGCCGGTTCCCCCCAACCCCCTCGTCGTGCTCATGTCCATCGTGATCTGGGCGTTCGCGCTGCTGGCGATCGGGGCGGCGCTCGCCACGATCGTGCGCAGCCACGGCGAGCTCAGCGTCATCTCCGACGTGGGCGCGCTCACGCTCAGCTCGCTGGGCGGGGCGCTGGTGCCGCTGAGCCTGATGCCCGAATGGGCACAGACGGTCGCGCCCGCGTCGCCCGGTTACTGGGCCCTGACCATGATGCAGGCCGCGGTCGCCGGGGACCTGGCGGGCACCATGCGCCCGGCGGCCGTCCTGCTGGCGATCGGCGTCCTGGCCGGCGCGTTCGCCGCCCGCAGGCTCGCGCGCGGCTGGGGCCGCGGCGGGCTGATGTGAGCACCTGACGTGATCACTCACGTGAACGTCGAGAGCGCTTCGCGCGCGCCGCGGTGAGCACCGCGAGCCAACTCCAGTGAATAGAGGCATGTTGATGGATCACGGACATTCACCGGGCGACACCGACATCGCGATCATCGGCATGGCCGGTCGATTTCCCGGTGCGACCGACATCGGGACGTTCTGGCGCAATATCAGCACCGGCGTCGAGTCGTTCACCCGATTCTCCGACGAGGATCTGATCGGCGCGGGAGTCGACCCGGCCACATTCCAGCAGCCGAACTACGTCAGGTCCCGGCCGATTCTCGACGACATCCGGGGTTTCGACGCCGGATTCTTCGGCTACAACCCGCGCGAGGCCACCCTCGCCGACCCGCAGCAGCGCATCTTCCTGGAGTGCGTGTGGGAGGCGCTGGAGTCGGCCGGTTACGCGGCGCCCCAGGGCCGGGGCAGCGTGGGCGTGTTCGCCGGGATGAACATCAGCGGTTACCTGCTGACCCGGCTCATGGCGTTCCAGATGGGCGTCGACACCTCCGCCCTGATGATCGGCAACGACAAGGACTCGCTGGCCACGAACGTCTCCTTCCGGCTCGACCTGGACGGGCCCAGCCTGTCGGTGCAGACGTTCTGCTCCACGTCCCTGGTCGCGGTGCACCTGGCGAGCGAGAGCCTGCGCCGGGGCGAGTGCGACATGGCGCTGGCCGGCGGCGTGTCGGTGCGCATCCCGGACCGGATCGGCTACCTGTGGGAGGAGGGCGGCCAGGAGTCGCCCGACGGGCACGTGCGCACCTTCGACGCCGAGGGCCGGGGCAGCATGTTCGGCGACGGTGCGGCCGTGGTGACGCTCAAGCGCCTGTCGGACGCGGTCGCCGACCGCGACACCGTGTTCGCCGTCATCCGAGGCTCGGCGATCAACAACGACGGCGCGATGAAGTTCAGCTACCTGGCGCCCAGCATCGACGGCCAGCGCCGCTGCGTGTCGGCGGCCCTCGCCCGCGCGGGCGTCGACCCGGCCGACGTCTCCTACGTCGAGGCGCACGGCACCGCCACCGAGGTCGGCGACCCGATGGAGGTGGCCGCGCTGGCCCGCGCCTTCGGGGCGACCGAGCGCAGGCAGTACTGCCTGCTGGGCTCGATCAAGCCGAACGTCGGCCACCTCGACAGGGCCTCCGGCGTGACCGGGCTGATCAAGGTGGTCCAGTCGCTGCACAACGAGCTGATCCCCGGCACGCTGCACTACCGCTCCCCCAACCCGGAGATCGACTTCGAGGCGAGCCCCTTCCGCGTCACCGCCGAGCCGACGCCGTGGCCGCGCAGCGACGACCGGCCGCGCATCGCGGGCATCAGCTCCCTCGGCATGGGCGGCACGAACGCGCACGCGATCATCACCGAGGCGCCGCTGCCCGCCGAGCGCCCGGCCCGCCCGCGCCGCTGGCAGATCCTGCCCGTGTCGGCGCGCTCCGCGGCGGCGGCCGAGCACTCCTGCTCCCGGCTCGCCGAGCACCTGGAGGGCTCCGCCGACCACCTGGGCGACGTGGCTTACACGCTGCAGGCCGGGCGCAAGGTGTTCAACCACCGCAAGGTCGTCGTCGCCGACTCCACCGGCCAGGCCGCCGCCCTGCTCGCCGACCCGGCGGGACCGCTGGGCCGTACGGACTCCACCGTGGGACGCCAGGTCGGGTTCCTGATCGCCGGGGTCGGCGAGCAGTACCCGGGCATGGTGGCCGGGCTCTACGCCGAGGACCCGGGCTTCCGGGCGGACGTCGACGAGTGCCTGGCCGTCCTCGGGCTCACCGAGCCCGGGCAGCTGTCCGACGTGTTCACGCCCGCCGAGCGGGCCACGGACGGAGTGGGCGACCTGGCCAGGCTGCTGGGCCGGGCGGGCGGGGACGCGCCGCGCGCCACCACGACCGAGGCCCACCTGGTGCAGCCCGCGGTCTTCGTCGCCGAGTACGCGCTGGCGCGCCGGCTCCTGCGGTGGGGCCTGCGCCCCGAGATCATGATCGGTTACAGCCTGGGCGAGTACGTCGCGGCCTGCCTGGCGGGCGTGCTGTCGCTGCCCGACGCGCTGCGGCTGGTCTCCTACCGGGCCAAGCTCATCACCTCCCAGCCCGAGGGCGCGATGCTGGCCGTCTCCGCCAACGAGCGGCGGCTGACCGCGGTGCTCGGCGAGGAGGGCATCCGCGACCTGGACGTGGCCGTCAGGACCGGCTCCCAGGTGGTGCTCGCGGGACCGGTGCCCGCGGTCGAGGCGGCGGCGGCCCGGCTGCTGGACGTCAAGATCGGCCACCGGCGGCTGGAGACCACCCACGCCTTCCACTCGCGGATGCTCACGCCGGTCGCCGACGAGCTGACCGCGTGGATCACCGACAACATCACCCTGTCGGCCCCGTCCCTGCCGTACATGAGCAACGTGACCGGCACGCCCGCCACCGAGGAGCTCGTCACCGACCCCGGGTACTGGGCGCGGCACATGTGCGAGACCGTCGAGTTCGGCGCCGGGCTCGACCACGTGCTCGGCATCCCCGAGCTGGCCCTCGCCGAGATCGGCCCCGGGCAGTCGCTGGGCGCGCTGACCCGCGGGCACCCGGCCTGCGAGCGCGGCCGCTGGCCGCTCATCGTGACCACGCTGCCCGCCGCGGGCGACCCGCAGGACGCGGGCGCCGCGCTGGCGACGGCCGTGGCCAAGCTCTGGCTGACCGGCGTGCCGGTGGACTGGGACGCGCTGCACGACGAGGGCGACGGGTGGAGGCCCGGCCGCGTCCCGCTGCCCTCCTACCCGTTCGAGCACCAGGAGTACTGGCTGGAGATCGACGAGTCCGCGCTGGGCGGCGGCGGCACGCCCGCGTTCGACGAGAGCGATCCCAAGAGCATCGCCAAGGCCTACCCCCGGCTGCCCGACACCCGCTGGATCCACGCGCCGCTCTGGCGCGAGACCACTCCCCGGCCGCCGCTGGCCCAGGAGGCGGACCGCTGGCTGGTCTACACCGACACCGGCCTCGCCGACGAGCTGGCCGCGCCGCTGCTGGCGCACCTGGCGGCCACCGGTAAGGAGGCGGTGGTGGTACGGCCGGGCGAGGCGTTCTCCAGCGGCCCCGACGGCATCCGGGTGCGGCCCGGCTCGCCCGAGGACGCCGGTGAGGCGCTGCGCGAGCTGACCGGCCGCGACTGGGTGCCCGAGCGGATCGTGCACCTGTGGAACGCCGACGGCGACCGGCCCGTGGACGAGGGGCTGCGGCACGGCCTGCACACGCTGGTCGCGTTCGCCCGCGCCTGCGGCGACCTGGGGCTGCACGGCTGGACCCTGGACATCGTCACCGACGGCGCCCACCGCGTCCACCCGGGCGACCGGGTGCACGCCGCCGCCGGAACCCTGCTCGGCCCCACCCGGCTCATCCCCGTCGAGTACCCCAGGACCCGTACCCGGCTGATCGACCTCGGCGCCGGGCCCGACGCCGGGGGGCTGCTCGCCGAGCTGCGCGCGGAGCCCGCCGACCAGGTCGTCGCCCTGCGCGGCGGCCGGCGCTGGATCCCCGACTACGAGACGCTCGACGCCGACGTCATCGAGCAGACCCCGCCTGCGGCCCAGGTCCGCGAGGGCGGCGTCTACCTGGTGACCGGCGGGCTCGGCGGCATCGGGCTGGCGATGGCCGAGAGGCTCGCCGAGCAGTACCGGGCGCGGCTCGTGCTGCTCGGCCGCACCCCGGTGCCGCCCCGCGAGGAGTGGGCGTCGATCCTGGCCGGCGGGAACGCCGCGGGCGAGGTCCTGCGGCGCCTGGAGGGGCTGCGCCGCCTGGAGGCGGCCGGTTCCGGCGTGATCACCGTCGCCGGGGACGTCTCCAGCACCGAGGACGTGCGGCGCGCCGTGGACGCCGCGATCGAGCACTTCGGCGAGCTCAACGGCGTGCTCCACTGCGCGGGCGTGCCCGCGGTGGGCCTCATGCAGTTCAAGACCGTCGCCGACATGGACCGCGTGCTGGCGCCGAAGGTGGCCGGCACGCTGGCGCTGGCCGAGGTGCTGCGCGAGGTCCCGGTCGACTTCCTGGCCCTGTTCTCGTCCACGACGTCGGCGACGGGCGGCGGCGCGGGCCAGGTGGACTACTGCTCGGCCAACGCCTTCCTCGACTCCTTCGCGCTCAGCGACCCGCTGCCCGGCGTGACCGTCACCTCGATCGACTGGTGCGAGTGGACGTGGAACGGCTGGACCGACGGGCTCGACAACTACGACGAGGGCTCCCGGCAGTACTTCGAGTGGTACCGGGAGAACTTCGGCCTCACCTTCGACCAGGGCTGGCAGACGCTGCTGCGGGTGCTGGCCAGCGGCGAGCCGCACGTGGTGGCCTCCACCCAGGACTTCGCGCCGATGGTGGCGATGAGCCGCCGCTCGTCCATCGAGAGCCACCAGGCGGTCGTGAAGAAGATCCGCGACGCCTTCGGCCGGCACCCCAGGCCCGACCTGTCGACCGCCTACGTCGAGCCGCAGTCGCCCACCGAGGAGACCATCGCCGGGGTGTGGACCGAGGCCCTCGGCCTGGAGCAGGTCGGCGTGCACGACAACTTCTTCGAACTCGGCGGCAACTCGCTGCTCGGCATGGAGATCATCGCCGAGGTCAGGAAGGCGCTGGACCTGTCCTACCTGCCGCCGCACATCCTCTACCAGGCCCCGACGATCGCCTCGCTGGCCGAGGCGGCCAGGGCCGACCAGGAGACGGGCGAACAGCCCACCGAGGCCCGCGAGCAACAGCGGTCCAGGATCGCGCAGCGGCGCAACATGCTCAGGAGCGGAAGGACGTCATGACCGGAACCGACTACGAGTCCGCGGTCGCGCTGATCGGCATGTCCGGGCGCTTCCCGGGCGCCACCGGCGTCGCCGAGCTGTGGGACAACCTGCTGGCGGGCGTCAAGGGCCTGCGTACGATGACCGAGGACGAGCTGCGCGAGGCCGGGGTGAACCCCGGCACGCTGGCCGACCCGCGCTACGTCCGCGTCAGCGGCCCGCTGGAGGACGTCGACCGGTTCGACGCGGGGGTGTTCGGCATCAACCCGCGCGAGGCCGAGATGATGGACCCGCAGCACCGGCTGTTCCTGGAGTGCTCGTGGGAGGCGCTGGAGAAAGCCGGCTACTGCCCGACGGACGTGCCGGGCCAGGTCGCCGTGTTCGGCGGCTGCGGCTTCCCCGACTACGTCGTGCAGAACATCCAGCACCTCACCTCCCAGCCGGGCGGCGCCATGCTGATGGCCATCGGCAACGAGCGCGACTCCCTGGCCTCACTGGTCTCCTACAAGCTCGGGCTGCGCGGCCCATCGGTGTCGGTGCAGACGTTCTGCTCGACCTCGCTGGTCTCGGTGCACCTGGCCTGCCAGAGCCTGCTCACCTACGAGTGCGACGTGGCCCTGGCCGGCGGCGCCTTCACCCCGCTCCCCCAGGGGTCGGGCTACCTGTACGAGCAGGGCGGCATCATGTCGCCCGACGGCCGGGTGCGCAGCTTCGACGCCGAGGCGGGCGGCACGGTGATGGGCAGCGGGGCCGGCGTGGTGGCGCTCAAGCGCATGTCCGACGCGATCGCCGACGGTGACGTCATCCACGCGGTCATCCTGGGGTCGGCGTCCAACAACGACGGCCGCCTGCGCGCCGGCTACACGGCGCCCGGCGTCGACGGCCAGGCCGAGGTGATCGAGTCGGCGCTGGGCGTGGCCGGGGTCAAGCCCGAGACCGTCGGCTACGTCGAGTGCCACGCGACCGGCACCATGCTGGGCGACTCGATCGAGCTGGCCGCGATGAGCCGGGTGTTCACCCAGGCCACGCAGACGCCGTGCGTGCTGGGGTCGGTCAAGCCGAGTCTCGGCCACCTCGACCGCGCCTCCGGCGTCACGGGGCTGATGCGCGCCGCGCTCGTCCTCAAGAACGAGCTCCTGCCGGGCACCCCCGGCTACGAGACGCCCAACCCGGCGCTGGCGACGGCGCGCGACCGGTTCACCGTGCTCACCGAGAACCGGCCGTGGACGGCGGGCCCGCACCCGCGGCGGGCCGGGGTGAGCTCCTTCGGGCTCGGCGGCACCAACGCGCACGTGGTGATGGAGCAGGCCCCGGCCCGGCCGCCCCGGCCCGCCCGGCCCGGCCCGCACCTGCTGGTGTTCTCGGCCGCCGACGAGCAGGCCCTGTCCGACCTCACCGAGCGGCTCCGCCGGTACCTGGAGGAGAAGCCGTCCGCCGATCTCGCTGACGTGGCGTTCACCCTGCAGATGTCGCGGGGCGCCTTCGCGCTGCGCCGCGCGGTCGTCTGCCGGGACCTCGACGACGCGGTGGCCGCGCTCGCCGACTCCTCGCGCTGGATCGACGGCAAGACCCAGCGGCGCAACCCCAAGGTACGGCTGGCCGTCCCCGCGGACGCCGACGGGGTGCCGGACTCCTGGTGGGCGGAGCTGCACGCGGCGGCACAGACGGTGCTGCGTCCCGGCGCGGCGGTGACCGGGACGGCGGGCCGTCCGGAGGCGCTGAACGCGCTGTCCGACGGCCTGGCCGGGCTCGGCGTCCACCTGCCGGGCGACGGCGGCGACGCGCAGGCCGAGGAGGTGCCGGTCACGCCCGGGGAGGGCGCCGACGCCGCGGACGCCGCCACGTGGCTGTTGTCCACCCTGGCCCGGCTCTGGCTGGCGGGCAGCGTCCTGGACTGGGCGAAGCTGCACGGCGGCGCCGGGCTCCGCGTCGAGCTGCCGACCTACCCGTTCCAGCGGCGCAGGTTCTGGATCGACCCGCCCGCCGACACCGCGCGCCCGCAGGCCGTCGAGGGCAAGAACTTCGACCGGTCGCAGTGGACCCACGTGCCCTCCTGGAAGCAGCGCCCGCTGCCCGTCGCCGACCTGGACGAGCGGCTGCGCGAGGCCGGCCCCTGGCTGGTGTTCACCGCCGACGAGCGCGGTGAGGCACTGGTCGAGCGGCTGAACCTGGCCGGCGCCGAGGTGACCGCGGTACGCGACGGCGACCGGTTCGAGCAGCACGACGACGGCGACTTCACGATCCGCTCGGGCAAGCCCGGCGACGTGGCCGAGCTGCTCTACTCCCTGACGGTCAGCCCGCGCGCGATCGTGCACGGTCTCAGCCTCGCGTCCGCCGAGGCGGACCCCGGCGGCGACCCGGTGGCGCACTTCGCCGCGGAGCAGAACCGCGGCTTCTACTCGGCGCTCGAACTCGCCCGCGAGCTGGTCGACAACACCGGCTCGGCGCCCAGGGCCGAGCTGGTCCTGCTCACCTCCCTCGCGGTGAACGTCGCCGGGGCCGAGCTGCGCCACCCCGAGCACGCCACCCTGGCGGCGCTCGCGCCCAGCCTCCAGCAGGAGAACCCTCGGCTGCGCTGCCGCCACGTCGACCTCGACGCCGTCGACACCGCCGACGCCACAGCCGGTGTTTCGGGCCCCGGCCTGGCGGCGCTGGCGGAGGCGGTGCTGGCCGCGTCGGTCTGCGCGCACGAGGGCCCGATGGCCGTCCGCGCGGGCGAGACGTGGCTGCGCCACTACGAGCCGCACCCGGTGCCCGGGATCGACCCGGAGCGGCGGCCGTTCCGCGACGGCGACACGGTCCTCATCACCGGCGGGCTCGGCGACGTCGGCCTCGTCCTGGCACGCCACCTGGCCGACACGTACGGCTGCCGCCTGGTGCTGACCGGACGCTCCCCGGTGCCGCCCCGGCAGGAGTGGGACGCCTACCTGGCGGCCGTGCCGCCCGGCGGCGAGCGGACCGCCCGGCACATCCGCAACATCCGCGACCTGGAGAGCCGCGGCGCCACCGTGCTCGCGCTGTCGGCCGACGTGGCCGACGAGGAGCAGATGCGCGCCGTCGTCACGGAGGCCGTCGCCCTCTTCGGCGACATCGACGTGGTGGTGCACGGCGCGGGCGTGCAGGACGGCGCGTACTTCAACTTCGCCCACCTGATGGACCGGCAGCAGTGCGACGCCCACCTGGCCGCCAAGGTGAACGGCTTCCACGTCCTGCAGAAGGTGCTCGGCGACCGCTGCCCGGACCGCCGCATCACGCTGTCGTCGATCGCGGCCGTGCTCGGCGGCATGACGCTGGGGCCGTACGCGTCCGCCAACGCAGCCCTGGACGCCTACGTCCGCGTCGCCCGCACGCGGGGCGCCGGGCGGTGGGTCACGGTGGACTGGGACACCTGGAACATCGACCCGGACCGGGTCGCCGGTCACAGCGGCGCCGTCGTCGACTTCGCGATGACCCCGGCCGAGGGCGTGGACGTCTTCGAGCGGGCGTTGTCGGCCGCGGGCCACGCCGGTCATTTCGTCATCTCGACGGGCTCGCTCGACGCCCGGATCGCGCAGTGGGTCACCGGCGACATCCACGAGACCGGCGACGACGACGACGATCGTGAGCGGCACCCGCGTCCCGAGCTGAACAACGCCTACGTGGAGCCGCGCGAGGGCACCGAGGCCACGCTGGCCGCGATCTGGTCGCGGGTGCTCGGCATCGAGCCGATCGGAGCCCTGGACAACTTCTTCGAGCTCGGCGGCCACTCGCTGCTCGCGATCGAGCTCACGACCAGGATCCGCAAGACGCTGAACGCGTCGGTGCCGGTGACCGGTCTCCTGGAGTGCCCGACGGTCCGCCAGCTCGCCGAGTTGCTCGACATCCGCGACGAGGAGGAGTGAGCCGCCGATGAAGCAGCCCGCCTACCTGAGGTCCGTGCAGGGGTTCGCCCGTCGTGAGCTGGCGGGCAAGGACGCCTACCTGGACTCTCTCGCCGACGCGCCGCTCCCCCTCTACGAGCGCTTCGCCACCACCGGCCTCGCCAACTGGTGGCTGCCCAAGGAGATCGGCGGCCTCGGGCTCGGGCTGGAGGAGAGCGTGCGCATCGCCGCCGAGCTGGCCTACGCCGACGCGGGGGTGGCGTTCACCCTGTTCATCCCGGTGCTGACCACGAGCATGGTGACGTGGTACGGCAGCGAGGAGCTCAAGGAGCGCCACCTGGGCGATCTCGTGACCGGCAACGGCTTCTGCGCCACGCTGGGCAGCGAGCACGCGGCGGGCAGCGAGCTGGCCAGGATCACGACCACCGCGCGCGCCGAGGGCGACACGATCGTCCTCGACGGGCGCAAGTCGTTCTCCACCAACACCGACTTCGCCAGGTTCCTCGTGGTGGTGGCGCGCGCCCAGGACGACCCGTCCGGGTACCTGGCCGTGCTGGTGCCGCGCGACACGCCGGGCGTCACCGTGGACAAGCGGTGGGACGTGATCGGGCTGCGCTCGTCGGCGACGTACCAGGTGTCGCTGTCCGGCGTGCGCGTCCCGGCGGGCAACGTGCTGCGCGGCAACGGGCTGCGCCTGCTGGAGGTGGGGCTGAACGCCAGCCGCATCCTGATCGCCGCCACGGCGCTCGGCATCGCCCGCCGCGTGCGCGACGTGTGCATGGAGTACGGCGCCGCCAAGACGCTGAAGGGGGCTCCGCTGACCGGCAACGCGGTGTTCGCCGGCCGGCTCGGCCAGTTCGAGATGGAGATCGAGGTCATGGCCAACCAGTGCCTGGCCGCGGCGCGCGCCTACGACGCTATCGCCGCCCGGCCGGACGCGGGTGAGGAGTTCCTGCGCGTGGGCACGCTGAAGCAGGCGCTGACGGCCAAGATGTTCTGCGGCCAGACGGGGTGGCGGATCGCCTCGACGGCCTCGGAGATGTTCGGCGGGCTCGGCTACACGCACGAGTCCGTCATCGGCAAGCTGCTGCGCGACATGCGCTACGTCTCGATCGTGGAGGGCGGTGACGACGTGCTGCGCGAGCTGGTGTTCAGCCGGTACGTGGTGCCGGTGTCCAAGCGGTCGTGACCTGGCGTGACCTGGCGTGACCTGGCGTGACCTGGCGTGACCGACATGCCCCGAGGGCCGCGGCCGAGCTGGCCGCGGCCTTTGGCGTGGGACCGTCTCTGTCGCGGCGTGACATGACTCAAGAGGCCCCCTGTTACGGCCTGACATGACTCAAGGGGCCGCGGCCGGGACGGTCGCGGCCCCTTGAGGATCGCGGCGGAGGTGGCCCGGAGAGGCCGTGCCCCAGGGGCCCGAGAACGAAGCGGCCACGGCCGGAGGGATCGCGGTAGAAGGTGCCGTGATCCAAGGGACCGTGACCAAAACCGCCACGGCCGGAGAGGTCGCGGCGGAAGAAGTCGTGACGGAAGAGGCCGTGACCTAGGAGGTCACGGCCGAAGAGGCCACGGCCGAGGAGACCGTGACCTAGGGGACCAGGATCGAGGCGGCCACGGACGAGGGGACCGGGACCGAGGCGGCCTCAACCGAGGCGACCTCGGACGAGGGGACCGCGGCCGGAGGGGCCGCGACCAGGGCGGCGGCGTAGCCGGGCGCGACGTCCAGCCAGCGGACCCGGCACTCGGGGAAACGCGCGGAGCGCGACAGCACGGTGGCGTGCGTCGCGCTCTCCTCGCGTACGAGGACGTCGCTCATCCCGGCCAGGCCCGCGCCGGACGCCTTGATGTAGGCCTCCTTCGCGGTCCACAGCCGGAAGAACCCGTCCGGCCCCTCGGCCGGCAGCCGGGCGACCTCCTCCGGCTGGTAGAAGCGCCTCGCCATCTCCAGGTGGTCGAACCCGGCGCGGACCCGCTCGACGTCCACGCCCACGCGGGCGCCCGGCGGCGCGACCGCCACCAGGGCCCAGGCGTCGGAGTGCGAGAGGTTGAAGTCGGGCACCGGCCGCCCGCCCGGGGACAGCAGGCACGGGCGGCCCGAGCCGTCGCGGCCGAAGGCGAGCCGGTCGGCGGGCACGCCGCACAGCCCGCCCAGCACCGTGCGCAGGGCGACGTGCGCCACCACGTACCGGCGCCGTTCCACCGGGTCGGCGAGGGCGAGCGCCCGCTCGCGCTCGGCGCCGGACAGCAGGCGCCACCCGAGGGTGGCGCCCGCCGGCCGGTCCAGCTCCACCCGCCACACCCGCACGCCACCGGCGTACGGCGGGTCCGGCCGGAGGCGCGGCACCCGCGCGCCGGAGGTCGCCCGCCGGTCTCTCACACCCACGGGAGCAGCGTCTGGGCGATCAGGCGGTGGGTCCGCTCCGCCTGCTCGAACACCGCGAAGTGTCCCCCGTCGAACGGGTGCAGCGCGAACGCGGACGCGGTCTGGTCACGCCAGCGCGCCACCTTCGCGGGCGCGACGCGCGGGTCCGAGGCGCTCGGGAGCGCGGAGATCGGCACGTCGAGCGGCGGCTCCTCCAGGTAGAGGTACGTCTCCTTGACGGTGAAGTCGGACTGCACGGCGGGCAGGATCATCTGCAGCGCCTCCGGGTCGGCCAGCAGCCACTCGGGGGTGCCGCCGAGCCGCCGCAGCAGGGCGGCCACCTCCGCCCGGGTCATCCCCGACACCGGCGGTCCCGGCTCGTCGGTGACGTGCGGGGCGTCGGCGCCGGAGACGAACAGGTGCACCGGCTCCGGCCCGCCGCGCCGCCGGATCTCCCGGACCAGCTCGAACGCCACCAGCGCGCCCAGGCTGTGCCCGTACAGGGCGTAGCGGCGACCGGCCGACGACAGCTCCACGTCGGCGAGCACCACGTCGGCCAGGTCCGAGACCAGGTCGGACATGCGCAGGTAGGGCGGTTCGGTGTGCCGGCCCTCCCGGCCGGGCGGCTGCACCGGCTGGACGGCGACGCCCGGCAGCTTGCGCTGCCACATGCGGAACGCCGAGGCGGCGCCGCCCGCGTGCGGCAGGCAGTACAGCGGCAGCGCCCCCGGCTCGGCGCCGGTCAGGGTCCGGAACGGCAGCCAGCGGACGAGGACGTCGTCGCCGGTCAGGTCATGGACGGTCATGGTCGGTCCCTCATTCGGCGATGTCGAGCTTCACGTACGAGGGTGGCGGCTGCACGGCGCTCAGGTCGGCCTCGAGCACCACGTGGTCGCCGTCCCTGCTCACCTCCCTGAACCCGGCGAACGCGTAGGTGATCTGCATCATCCGGTTGCGGCCCGTCTCGACGAAGTCGGCCCGCACGGCGGCGCCCGCCGCCGCGGCCAGCCGCATGATGTGGTTGAGCAGCACCATCCCCACACCGCGCGACATCACCCGGCACGACATCAGCATCATGCGCAGCCGCCAGGCGTCCTCGCCCTTCTCCACCAGTGCCAGCCCGATCTTGCCGTAGCTGCCGAACACGTCGGTGAGGGAGGCGACGAGGAGCAGGTGGTCGGGGGACTCGCGCAGCGCGTCGAGCTCGTCGTAGGAGTACGTGCGGCCGGTGGAGTTGAGCTGGTTGGTGCGGACCGTGAGCTCCTCGGCCCGCTGCAGGTCCTCCCTGCGGGCGTGCGCGATGGTGAAGGTCATGCCGAGGCCGGCCAGGAACTCCTCGTTGGTGCCGACGAACTCCTGCTCCAGCTCCTCCCTGGCGATCTGGCCCTGGTACATGGCGCGCCGCTGCGCCGACTCGTCGGTGACGAACCGGGGCCGGAACTCCGGCCTGGCCAGCGCCTCCTCCAGCTCCAGGATGTCGACGCAGGTCACCTCGGGGACCTGGTGGGCCACCTCGGCCCGCTCGAACTCCTGGTCGTCGACGAAGGCGAAGGCGTCCAGGCCGAGGTTGAGCGCCTTGGCGATGACCTTGATCGAGTCGGACTTGGCGTTCCAGTTGATCTGCGGGTGCAGGAACATCTCCTCCAGCCCGAGCGCGCGCAGCCTCTCCATCGCCGCGTCGCGGTCGTTCTTGCTGGCGACGGAGTGCAGCACGCCCTTGCGGTCGAGCTCGTGGATCCGCTCCACGACGGCGGGCCGCACGGCGACCTCGCCGTCCTCCAGCAGCACCCCGTCCCACAGCGTGTTGTCGAGGTCCCACACGATGCACTTGATGCGGCCGCGCGCGGGTTTGGCGGGGAGCGCGCCCGGTCGCTCGGTGGCCACGGTCATCTGGTCGTCTCCCTTTCCGCCTGGCCCGCGATGGTGATCCGCTGGACCTCGTTGCTGCCTTCGATGATCTCCATCACCTTGGCGTCGCGGTAGAAGCGCGCCACGGGGGAGCCGGGCGCGCAGCCGTTCGCGCCGTGGATCTGGACGGCCTCGGAGGCGTGCCTGGCCGCCGCGGTGGAGGCGAAGTACTTCGCGACCCAGGTGGCCATGATCGTGGCGGACTCCCCGGCGTCCTTGAGCCGGCCCGCCTCCGCGATCAGCAGCCTGGCCGCCCGCGCGTCGGTCACCATGTCGGAGAGCTTGGCCTGGATCAGCGGCAGCTCCGCGAGCGGCCGGCCGCCCACCTCCCGGGCGGCGGCGTAGCTCACCGACGCCTCCAGGCACGCCTGGACGATGCCCAGCGACCCGGCCGCCACGCTGTAGCGGCCGAGGTCGAGGGTGCTGGTCAGGACCATGCCCGCGGTGAAGCCGCTCGGCCCGAGCAGCGCGTCGGGGCCGAGGACCACGTCCGTGAAGGAGATCTCCGCCAGCATGGAGGCGCGGGTGCCGAGCATGTCGTCGATCGGCCGGACCTCCACCCCGGGGGTCTCCCTCGGCACGAGGAACGCGCCGATGCTGGTGGCGGTGCGGGCGAAGACGAGGAACACGTCGGCCCGCTGGCCGCCGGTCGTCCACTTCTTCACCCCGTTGATCACCCAGCCGCCGCCCGCCTGGGTGGCGGTGGTGGCGATGCCGGCGGCGTCACTGCCCGCGCCGGGCTCCGAGAGGCAGAAGGCGCCGAGCGCGTCCCCCCGCCCGAGCGCCTCCGACCACCGCTCACGCTGCTCGGGGGTGCCCCAGCGCTGCACGGTCCACGACAGCATGGTGTGCACGGTGAGCAGGCTGCGCAGCGACGAGCAGCCCCGGCCCACCTCCTCGTGGACCTCGCCGAGGGTGACCATGTCCATCCCGATGCCGCCCGACCCGGGCGGCAGGAACGGCGCCCACAGCCCGGCCTCGGCGACCCGGCGCAGCAGCTCCTCGGGGACGTGGCCGCTCCTGTCGTAGGCGTCGGCGTACGGCACGACGTGGGTGTCGACGAACGCGCGCGCCGAGCTCCGGTCGGTGACCGGGCCGGCGCCCGCGGATACGACGGGCGCCGTGCTGGTGAGGGTCACGCGATGGCCAGATCGGTCGCGAGCCGGGAGACCAGCCTGGACATGGCGTCGGCGGTGCGGAAGTTGTCGATGCGCAGCTCCTCGTTGGGGATGGTGACGTCGAACGTCTTCTCGACGAACATCACCAGCTCCATCGCGAACAGCGAGTTGACGAAGCCGAGCGCGAAGATGTCCTGCGACTCGTTGATCTCGGCCTGCGGGTACCTGCCGCGGATGAAGTCGAGGATCTGGCTCTTGACGGTGGTGGACATATGAGGACTCCTTAGTTCTGCGTGTCGTAGGTGTAGAAGCCACGGCCGGACTTGCGTCCGTGCAGACCGGCGTCGGTCATCTGCTTCAGCAGCGGGCAGGGACGGTACTTGCTGTCGGCGTAGTGCTCGTGGAGCACCTCCACGCTGTAGAGGATGGTGTCGACGCCGATCAGGTCGGCGGTCTCCAGCGGGCCCATCGGGTGGCCGAAGCAGCTGCGGAAGACCTCGTCGACCGACTCCGCGGTGGCCACGCCCTCGTGCACCAGGTAGGCGGCCTCGTTGACGGTCAGCATCAGCACCCGGTTGGAGACGAAGCCGCACGAGTCCTTGACGTCGATGGCCTTCTTGCCCATCGCGGTCAGCAGGTCCCTGGTGCGCTGGACGGTGTCGGGCGAGGTGTGGAAGCCGGGGATGAGCTCCACGGCGGGCTTGGCGGGCACCGGGTTCATGAAGTGCACGCCGATCACCTTGTCGGGCCGCCCGGTGACGGCCGCGACCTTGGTGATGGGGATGGCGGAGGTGTTGACGACGAAGACGGTGTCGGGACCGCACTCGGCGTCGAGCGTCTCGTACACCTCCCGCTTGATGTCCCAGTTCTCCGTCACGTTCTCGATGACGAGGTCGGCCTTGGCGGCGTTGGCGACGCCGACCGCGGTGGTGATCCTGGACAGCACCTCGTCGGGGTCCAGGGCGGGGCCGCCCATGAGGCGGCTCATCCGGGTGTTGCGGCCGATCGTGGCCAGCGCCTCCTGCAGAACACGCTCGTCCTTGTCGACCAGGACCACGTCGTGGCCGGTCTGGGCGAGGTTCTGGGCAACGCCGACGCCCATCACGCCGGCGCCGATTACGCCGATCACAGTCATGTGCGCTCCGTTCCGCTCATCGTGGGTTCCTTGTGTGGGGGTGGTGTCGCCGGCCGCCCCTGCGGGCGGCCGGGCTGTGGGGGTGGTCTCATCGGCCGCGCCTGCGGGCGGCCGAGGCCTCGAGCCCGGATCTGCGCAGCTGGGCGCGTACCTGGCTCTCGCCGGGGTCCGCGGCCGCGGGCGCCGTGCCGGAGGCGAGGGCCTCGGCGGTACGGGCGAGCGCGGCCACGGTCGGGGACTCGTAGAGGATGTGCGGCGGCAGCTCGGCGAGCTGGAACGCGTGGCGTACCGCGGCCACGATCGTGACGCCCAGCAGGGAGTTGCCGCCGAGTTCGAAGAAGTTGTCGAGCACGCCGACGCGCTCCAGCCGCAGCGACTCCCCCCAGATCGCGGCGATGGCCTCCTCGGTGGGGCCGGCCGGTTCCTGGTAGGGGATGAGGAGCTCGGGGCGGGGGTGCCGCTCGCCGCCGTCCCCGCCCAGTCCCGGTGAGGTCACCGCCTCCAGGGTGAACCGGGCGCTGCCGGCCACCAGGGTGGGGAAGTCCTGGGTCGAGACGACGACGCGCGGCTCGCCGGTGGCCAGGGCGCGTGTCAGCGAGCGCCAGCCGTCGGCGAACCCGATGCCGATGCGGGCCCGGTTGTCGCGGAAGAAGTCGCGCAGCGCCTCCTCGTACCCCTCCAGCCCGGCCTCCCAGGCGTTCCAGGTCCACTCGCCCCAGCCGACGGCGACCACGCGGCGGCCGGTGGCCGCGAGGCGGCAGGCGTAGGCGTCCAGGTAGGCGTTGGCGGCGCAGTAGTCGACCTGGCCGGGTCCGCCGCCGGTGGCGGAGGTGATCGAGGAGAACAGGGCGAGGAAGTCGAGCTCGATCTCGTCGGGCCGGTCGAGGCGCAGCGCCTCGGCGATCGCGAGCGTGCCGTCGATCTTGGGGGCGAGCACCTCGTCGAGCTCCTCCGGGCGCTTGAACTGCATGAGCCCCATGGCGGGCACCCCGGCGGCGTGCAGGACGCCGTGCAGCGCGCCGAAGCGGTCCAGGGCCGTCTCCACGGCGCGGCGCACGTCCTCGGCCCGCGCCGTGTCGCCGGTGACGATCTCGACCTCGGCGCCGAGCTCGATCAGGCCGGCGACCTGGGCCACCCTGCGCCGGACGGTCTCCGTGACCTCCCGCCCGCCATTCAGGACGGCGGGCCACTCGTCGCGGGGCGGCAGGCCGTTCCTGGCCAGCAGCACGAGCCGGGCGCGGTGCTCGCGCGCCATGTGCTCGGCCAGGCCGAGGACGATGCCGCCGAGGCCGCCGGTGATCAGGTAGACGCCGCCGTCGCGCAGCGGCTCCGGGGTGGCGGGCAGGGGCATCGGGTCGTAGCCGGGCAGCCAGCGCCGTCCGCGGCGCAGCGCCACGGTGCGGTCGCCGTGCGGGCGGGCCAGCTCGGCGGTGAGCGCGTCCAGGTCCGTGGCGGCCGGGGCGCCGGGCAGGTCGACGAGGCGGGTGGTCACGCCCGGGTACTCCAGCGGGATCACCAGGCAGGGGCCGGTCAGGGTGGCGCCCGAGGGGTCGGTCACCTCCTCGCCCAGCACCTGCTGGGTGCCGGAGACGGCCACGTCGAGCGACCAGTCGCCGATGCCCGACTCTCCGGCGGCGCGGGCGAGCGCGACGAGCGTGTGCAGGCCGCGGGCGACGGTGAGGTCGTGCGGCCCGGGCTCCAGCGTCCACAGGTGGACGACCCGGTCCAGGGGGCGGCCGGCGGCGCGCAGGTCGCGCAGCAGGGTGAGCGCGTCGGCGACGCTGCCCGGCCGGATCGTGTGGCCTTCGGGGGTGGCGGTGTAGGCGTCGCCCGGCCGTACCAGGGTGACGTCGGCGCCGGTGGCGATCAGCCGCCGCGCGGCCTCGTCGGCGAGGCCGTCGCGGGTGAGGACCAGCCAGGAGCCCGGCTGCCGGGCGGCGGGCGCGGGGGCCGCGGTCTGCCGCCACACGGGCAGGTAGAGCCACTCGTCCTCGGGCAGCTTGGGCAGGCCGGCGACGGCCTCGAACAGGTCCTCCGGCTCGGCGGCGGCGACGGACTGCGCGCGGCGGGCGGGCGGGTCGATCCAGTGGCGCTGCCGCTGGAAGGGGTAGGTGGGCAGCGGGACGCGGCCGGGCGGCTCACCGGTGCCGGGGTTCGCGTCCCTGCCGTGGTAGGCGTCCCAGTCGAGGGTGACGCCCGACAGCCAGAGCCGCGCGAGGCAGCCGGCCAGCGCCTCGTCGCCGGGCGTGTTGTCGCTCGCCGCGGGGATGGTGTGCGTGATCAGCGGCCACCGCTCGGGCGGGCAGCCGGCGCCGCGTACCAGCGCGCCGAGCGACTGGCCCGGCCCGATCTCCACGACGGCCAGCCCGGGGTCGGCGAGCAGCCGGTCGGCGCCGTCGGCGAACCGCACGGTCGCGCACATGTGCCGGGCCCAGTAGCCGGGGTCGCACACCAGCTCGGCGTCCGCGACGTCGCCGGTCACGTTCGAGATGTACGGCAGGGCGGGCGGGTTGAGCGTGACGTTGCCCTTGATCCACTGGGTGAGGTCGTGGGCCGCGGGCTCCAGCGCGCGGGAGTGGAAGGCGTGGGTGGTCTCCAGGGGCCTGCAGGGGATCCCGGCCGCGCGCAGCTCGGCGGCGAGGGCCTCGACGGGCTCGGCGGGACCGGCGACGACGGTGATCTGGGGGCCGTTGACCGCGGCGACGTCGAGCCCGCGCTCCTCCAGCCGCCAGCGGCGGCCCAGCTCGGCGGCGGGCGCGGAGACGGCGAGCATCGACCCGGCGGGCAGCCCGGCGATGAGCCGCGCCCGGTACGCGACCAGGGCGACGGCGTCCCTGAGCGAGAGCACTCCGGCCAGGCAGGCCGCGACGTACTCGCCGAGGCTGTACCCGAGCATGATCTCCGGCTGTATGCCCCACGCCATGAGGGTGCGCGCCAGCGCGTACTCCACGGCGAACAGCGCGGGCTGCGCGATCTCGGTCCGCGCCAGCGCCGCGGCCCGCTCGTCGCGGGTGCCGTCGCCGTCGCCGCGGCCCAGCAGGGCGGCGAGGCCGGGGCCGGCCGCGCGCTCCCCGGTCAGCAGGCCGGCGATGCCCTCGCCGCCCCCGCCGTCCTCGTTCTCCATGACCTCGTCCAGCAGGCGCAGGCACTCGTCGAGGGCCTGGCGGAAGGCCGGTTCGTGCCGGTGCAGGTCGGCGGCGAGACCGGGGTACTGCTCGCCGACCCCGGCGAGCAGGAAGGCGACCTTGCGGCCCTGGGCGGTGTCCACGCGGCCGAGCAGGCCCGTGCCGCTCTCCAGCGCGGCGGCGGCGGCGCCGGTGTCGGCGGCGACCAGCGCGCGCCGGTGCTCGAACGTCTTGCGCCCGGCCTGCAGGGTGTAGGCCACGTCGGCGAGCCGCGTGCCCGGCTCGGCGGCCAGGTGGCCGCCGAGGCGGCGGCACGCCTCGTCCGCCGCGGCGGCGCCGCGGGCCGAGACCGGCAGCACCTGGTGGCGGCGGGCGGGAGGCGGCGCGGCGGGACGGACGGGCGGCTCCTCGACCACCATGTGCACGTTGGTGCCGCCCATGCCGAGCGAGTTGAGTCCCGCGATGCGCGGCCGGCCGTCGCGGGTCCGCCACGGCGACAGCTCGGTGTTGACGTAGAAGGGACCGGTCTCGAAGTCGATCTCCGGGTTGGGGCTGGTGTAGTGCAGGCTGGCCGGGATCACGCCGTCGCGCAGCGAGAACGCGGTCTTGATCAGGCCGCTCGCCCCGGCGGCGCGGTCGAGGTGGCCGATGTTGGTCTTGACCGAGCCGATCGCGCAGTACCGGTTGTCGCGGGTGGGCCCGAAGGCGCGGGCGAGCGCCGCCACCTCGATCGGGTCGCCCAGCTCGGTGGCCGTGCCGTGCGCCTCGACGTAGCTGATGTCCTCGCCGGTGACGCCGGCGTCGGCCATCGCGTCGGCGATCACGCGGGACTGGCCGACGACGCTCGGCGCGGTGTAGCCGACCTTCAGGGCGCCGTCGTTGTTCATGGCCGAGCCGCGGATCACCGCCCAGATGTGGTCGCCGTCGCGCAGCGCGTCCGGCAGCCGCTTGAGCAGGACGGCGGCGGCGCCGTCGCCGAACATGCTGCCCCTGGCCCGGGCGTCGAAGGTGCGCACGTGCCCGTCGGGCGACTCCTGCCCGCCGGGGCCGAACAGGTGGCCTACCCGGTCCGGGACGCGGATGGAGACGCCGCCGGCCAGGGCGAGCTCGCACTCCCCGTTGCGCAGGCTCTGCACCGCCATGTGGGCGGCGACCAGCGAGGTCGAGCAGAACGTCTGCACCGCGACGCTGGGCCCGCGCAGGTCGAGCAGGTAGGAGACGGTGGTGGGCAGGGCGTCCTTGTCGTTGCCCATGATGACTTCGAAGTCGGTGAAGCCCTTCTGGTCGCCGCCGAGCAGGTGGTCGGTCATCCTGAGCAGGTAGGTGCTGATGTTGGCGCCGCCGAACACGCCGACCCGGCCCCGGTGTTCCGGCGCCGCGTAGCCGGCCTGCTCCAGGGCCTCCCAGCAGACCTCCAGGAAGGCCCGCTGCTGCGGGTCGGTGATCGCGGCCATCCGCGGGCTCATGCCGAAGAACGTCGCGTCGAAGCCGCCGACGTCGTCGAGCACCGGCCTGGCGGGCACGTACGCGGGGTCGCGCACCTGCTCGGGGTCGGCTCCGGCGGCGATCAGCTCCTCCTCGGAGAAGAAGGTGATCGACTCGACGCCGTCCTTGAGGTTCCGCCAGAACGCGGACACGTCGGGGGCGCCGGGGAACCGGCCGGCCATGCCGACGATCGCGATCCGCCGGTCCTCGTCCTCGCGCTCGGTGACGCGCGCCGGCGCCGCCCGGACGGGCAGGGGGGCGGGCGCCGGGGCGGTGTCGCCGCGCCGCTCGTCGAGGATGACGGCCAGCGTCCCCACCGTGGGCGCCTCGAACAGGGTCACGGTCGGCACCGCGACGCCGTGCCGCTTCTTCACCAGCGCCAGCATCTGCAGCGCCACCAGGGAGTTGCCGCCCAAGTCGAAGAAGTTGTCCCGGGTGCCGACCGGCTCGACGCCGAGCACCTCCGACCAGAGCCCGGCGAGGTCCCGCTCGGACCGCGAGACCGGCGCCACGTAGGGCTGGGGCAGCTCGGGGCGCGGGAACCTGTCGGCGCCCCCGGCGGATCCCGGGCCTGACCCCGCTCCGGCCTCTGTGCCCGGCTGCGCGAGCACCGCCGTGGGGAGCCGGTCGTCCAGGCCGCCCGCGGCCACGACGACGTGCGGGTGGTTCCCGGCGCGCAGCCGGTCGAAGGCGGCCAGCGCCTCGTCGGCGGTCATGGAGTGGGCGGCCATGGCCGCCCCCAGCCCGCCCTCGATGCGGTCGAGCGTCACCGACCAGGTGTCCCAGCTCGCGGCCGTCCAGCGGGCGGGCCCCTCGTGGCGGTGGGCGATCGCGGTCAGCGCCGCGTTGGCGGCGGCGTAGCTGCCGAACGTGATGCCGCCCAGCAGCGCGGAGGTGGAGGAGAACAGCACGCAGAAGTCGGGTGCGAGGTCCGTCTCGCGCAGGACCCGCTCCAGCGTCAGGGCGCCGGCGACCTTGGCGTCGAAGTGCCGGGCGACGCCGTCCTCGTCGAGGTCCCGCAGCGAGCCGAAGGTGTCGGGGGTGGTCACGGCGGCGGCGTGCACGACGCCGTCCAGGCGGTCCTCCCCGGCGAGCAGCGCGCGTACGGCGGCGGCGTCGGTGACGTCGACCCTGGGGGTGCTCACCTCGGCGCCCAGCTCGCGCAGCGCGTCCACGGCCGTGCGGCGCGGATGCCCCGCGTCGTCGGGCACGCCGCCCCGGCTCAGCAGGATCAGCCTTCCCGCGCCCCGCCTGGCCAGGTGCCCGGCCAGCAGCAGGCCGACGTCGCCGAGCCCGCCGGTGACGAGGTACGTCCCGCCCGACCGGATCGGCGCCCCGGAAACGGACGCGGCCTCGGACGCTGCCTCGGACGCGGACGCGGGTTCGGCGGGGGTGTAGGAGCGGACCAGGCGGGATCCGCCTCGGTAGGCGACGAAGACGTCGCCGGAGGGGTGGCGCACCTCCGCGGCGAGCGCGGCGGCCACCTCGGCGGCGTCCGCGCCGGCCGCCACGTCGACGGTGGCGCAGTCGAGGTTCAGGTACTCCTGGTTGGCGACCATGGGGAGCGTGGCGGCGGCGGCCTGGCCGGGGTCGGGACGCTCGTCTCCGGCCACGGCCTGGCCGCCCCGGGTGACGAGGACGACGCGGGCGGAGCCGGCGGACGCCTCGCCCCAGCCCGCGAGCAGCCGCGCCACGGGGGGCAGCGTGTCCCGGCCGTCGCCGTCGGCGTCGGCGGGACGGTCGAGGAGGCGCAGGTCGACCACGGTGACGCCGCCGGGGAGGGCGAGGCGGTCCGCCAGGGCGGCGTGACCGCCGGGCGAGGCGTGGTCGGCGGTGAGGCCGTCCGCCGTCTCGGCGAGGGCGTTCCCTGCGGTGACGGTGACGACCTCGGTGCCGTCGGCGCGCAACGCCGCGTCCAGCGCCTCACCGGCGCCGGAGGCGTCGGGCAGGATGACGCAGCGCGCGATCCGCTCCCCGGCCGCCGCGAGCGTGCCGGGCGTCCACCGCAGGGCCATCAGCGTCACGTGCGCGGCCCGCGGGGCGCCGCCGGAGGAGGCCCCGGCGGAGGAGGAGCCGTTCGGGGAGACGGGCTCGGCGGCGCGGGCGGGCGCGCCGGCGGGGAGGACCGCCGCGCCGTTCGCGGGGGGGTCCACCCAGAAGCGCTCGCGCTGGAAGGGGTACGTCGGGAGGCCGACCTTGGCGACGGGGCGGTCCTGGCGGTAGCCCGTCCAGTCGACCGGGACGCCCGCCAGCCAGAGCCGTCCGGCCGCCTCGGCGAGCACCGCCTGGGCGGCACGGGGGTCGCCCGCGCCGGGCAGGGCCGCCACGACGAGCGGCCAGCGCTCCGGCGGGCAGCCGGCGTGGCCGCGCGCCATCGCGCCCAGCGACTGGCCGGGGCCGATCTCCAGGAGCGCGGGCTCGCCCTCCTGCCGCAGGAGGGTGCTCAGCACGTCGTGGAAGCGGACGGGCGCGCACATGTGCTCGGCCCAGTAGGCGGGGTCGGTGGCCTGCGCCTCGGTGACCAGCTCGCCCGTGACGTTGGACACGTACGGGACGCTCGGCGCGTGCAGCGGCACGTTGGCGGCGATCCAGGAGGTGAGCCGCTCGCGGATCGGCTCCATCATCGCGGAGTGGAAGGCGTGCGTGGTGGCCAGCGGCCGGCACGGCACCGCGTCGGCCTCCAGGAGCGCCCTGACGGCGGCGATGCCCTGCGGCTCGCCGGACAGCACGGTGAGCTCGGGCCCGCTGATCGCGCCGACGCCGACGCCGGTGATCCCGGCACGGCCGACGCGCTCCAGCACGTCCTCGGCGGCGAGCGGCACGGCGGCCATCGCGCCCGCGGGCAGCTCGTCGATGAGGCGGGCGCGGTGGGTGACGAGGGCGAGTGCCGACTCCAGGGAGAGCACGCCGGCCAGGCAGGCGGCCACGTACTCGCCGAGGCTGTAGCCAGCCAGTACCGACGGCTGGATCCCCCACGACCTGACGAGCATGGCGAGCGCGTACTCGACCGCGAACAGGGCGGGCTGCAGCACGGCGGTCGGGGTCGCGGCGGCGGGCTCGGGCGCGCGGCCGAGCAGCGCGCCGAGGCCGCCGCCCGCCGGGGGCGTGCGGGGGGCGAGCATCTCGACGAGCGGGTCGGTGCCGTCCATGAGCCGGCGCAGCCGCGCCCGGCAGTCGTCGAGCACCTCGCGGAAGACCGGCTCGCTCTCGTACAGCTCGGCGGCCATGCCGGGGTACTGCTCCCCGGTGCCCGCGATGAGGAAGGCGACGGGCCGGTCGTCGCGGCTCTCGGCGCGGCCGAGCACGCCCGTGCCCGCCGGTCCCCCGGCGGCCTGGGCGGCCTCGGCCGCGGAGGAGGCGACCAGCAGCCTGCGGTGGCCGAACCGCCGCCGCCCCGCCTGCAGCGTGTGGGCCACGTCGGCGAGCCGGTGCTCGCTCCCGTCGCCTGCGAGGTGGGCGGCGAGCCTGGCGGTCATCTCGTCGGCGGCCTCGGCCGTGCGCGCCGACCAGATCAGCGGTTCCGGGCGGGGCGCCTCCTCGGTCCTGGGGACCAGCGGCGCCTCCTCCAGCACCACGTGCGCGTTGGTGCCGCCGATGCCGAACGCGCTCACCCCGGCCCGGCGGATGCGGCCGGCCTCGCGCGGCCAGCTCCGCAGCCGGGTGACCACGTCGAGGCGGGCCTCGCCGGTGCCGAGCTGCGGGTTGGGCTCGGACAGGTTGAGCGTGGGCGGGATCTCGTCGTGCCGCAGGGCGAGCGCGGCCTTGATCAGGTTGGTCACGCCGGCGGCCCGGTCCAGGTGGCCGAGGTTGGGCTTGACGGAGCCGATCAGCAGCGACTGGCCTCCGTACACCTGCTGGAGCGCGGCCAGCTCGGCGGCGTCGCCGAGCGCGGTGCCGGTGCCGTGCGCCTCGATGTAGTCGATGTCGGCCGGGGTGAGGTCGGCGCTGGCCAGCGCCTCGGCCATCACGGCGGCCTGGCCCTGCACGCCGGGCGCGGTGAAGCCGACCTTGCGCCCGCCGTCGTTGTTGACCGCCCAGCCTCGGATGACCGCGTAGATCTGGTCGCCGTCGGCGAGCGCGTCCTCCAGCCGCCGCAGGGCGACGACGCCGACGCCGCTGCCGAGCGGGCTGCCGAGGCCGCGCGCGTCGAAGGCGCGGCACAGGCCGTCCGGCGGGGCGATGCCACCCTGCTGGTACAGGTAGCCGACCCGCTGCGGCACGTTGACCGCGACGCCGCCGGCCAGGGCGAGGTCGCACTCGTAGCCGGCCAGGCTGGAGGCTCCGGCGCACACGGCGACGAGCGAGGTCGAGCAGTAGCTCTGCACGCCGTAGCTGGGGCCCGACAGGCCGATCGTGTGCGCCACCCGGGTGGTGAGCGAGTCCTTGTCGTTGGCCAGGCCGACGGCGAGGTCGCCCATGATCGCGGTGATGCCGCTGGGCAGCAGGTTGTTCTGCATGTAGGAGCTGTGGGCGCAGCCGCCGAACACGCCGATGGAGCCGTCGAAGCGCCCGGGGTCGCAGCCCGCGTCCTCCAGCGCCGCCCAGCTGTGCTCCAGGAACAACCGGTGCTGCGGGTCGAGGATCTGCGCCTCCTTCGGGCCGAAGCCGAAGAAGGCCGCGTCGAACTCCTCGACGCCGTCGATGACCGGCGCGGCCTTCACGTACGCGGGGTCGTCCACCAGGTCGGCGGGGACGCCCGCCGCGCGCAGCTCGTCGTCGGTGAACCGGGTGATCCCCGAGGCTCCGGCCCGGATCGCGGACCAGAGTTCGGCGACGCCGGACGCCCCTGGGAAGCGGCCGGACATGCCGACGATCGCGATGTCGGTGCCCGGACCCTCGATGTCGTCGATCACGTCTACCGTCCTCATCTGGGATTGCTGGAACGGGCCCGGCGCCGCCGCTGCCCCCGTGCGGAACTGGTGGAGAGCGCCTCCTGGGCGCCGGGGTCGTCGCCGCCGTCCAGGGCGGCGGCGAACGCGGCGACGGTGGGGTGCTCGAACAGCACCGCGGGCGCGATGGGGCGGCCGAGGTCCTTCTCGATGGCGAGCACCATGGCCATGCCGGTCAGGGAGTTGCCCCCGAGGTCGAAGAACGGGTCGTGCACGCCGACCCGGTCGATGCCGAGGTAGGCGCCCCACAGGTCGGCCATCCTGGCCTCGGCCTCGGTCCTGGGGGCGGCGAAGTCGGTGCGCAGGCGCGGCCGGGGGAAGCGTTCGCCCTGCGGCGCGGCCGTGGCCGACTGCAGGAGGCCGTCCAGGTCGAGCATGTTCGTCCAGGCGTCGAGCACCTCGCGGAGCGGCTGCCTGACGGCCATGACGTGGCCGTGGCCACCGGCGAGGATCCTGTCGAGGAGCGCGCACCCGGCGTCGTCGGCGAAGCCGTAGCGGGCCCGGTAGTCGGCGACCCGGTCGGCGAGGCCGCCCGCGGCCTTGAACCGTTCCGACTGCCAGACGTCGTGCTGCCAGGGGCCCCAGGCGACGGTGACGACCCGGGTGGAGGGCGCGGCGGCGGCCAGGGCCTCGCCGTAGGCGTCGAGCACGGTGTTGGCGGCGCAGTAGTCGCCCTCGCCGATGCCGCCGAAGGCGGTGACGGCGGAGGAGTAGAGGACGAGCAGCTCGGGCCGCTCGCTCTCGGGGGTGCCGGGGCCGACCAGCTCGGCGAGCGGGCCCATGGCGTGCACCTTGGGGGCGAGCACCTGGGCGGCCTCGGCGGGGGTGCGCCGCAGCAGCAGCCCGCCCGCGGGCAGCCCGGCCGCGTGGATCACGCCGTGCAGCCCGCCGAAGTGCTCCCGCGCCCGCCCGAGGGCGGCGCGCAGCTGCCCGGGCACTCCGGCGTCGGCGGTCAGCAGCAGCACCTCGGCGCCCGCGGCCTCCAGCCGCGCGACCTCCGCCGAGCCTTCCGGCGGGAGGGTACGGGCGAGGAGGGCGAGGCGGCGGACGCCCGCGCGGACGAGGTGCCCGGCCAGGGCCATGCCGAGGCCCCGGGTGCCGCCGGTGATGAGGTAGGCGCCGTCGGGGCGCCAGACGGGCCGGTCCGGCTCGGCGTGGTCCGCGACGGGGACCTGGGTCCAGCCGCGTGTCCAGCGCCGGCCGCGCCGCCAGCCGGTGAGCGGGTCGGGCGACTCGGGGGTGTCTCCCGCGCCGGGTTCGGTGAGCAGCTCGGTGAGGAGCTGCCGGGCGGCGGGGTCGGTGGCCCCGTCGAGTGCGGTGGCGGGGTCGGTGGCGGGGCCGGGCGCGGTGGCGGGGCCGGGCGCGGTGGCGGGGTCGAGGTCGGCGCCGGACCAGGTGAGGCCGGGGTACTCGTGCCGGGCCGCCCGGCCCAGCCCGTGGGCCAGCGCCTGGTGGGGCGCGGTGCCGTCGCCGCCGAGGATCTCCGCCGCCCCCCGCGTCACGGTGAGCAGCCGGGCGGGCCGCTCCCCCAGTGCCTGCAGGGCGAGCATGAGGCTGTCGAAGCCGTGCCCGACGGCGGCGCGCAGGTCGTCGTCGCCGGGCGGCGCGGCTCCCGTCGCGCCGGGGACCTCCAGGCTCCACAGGTGGGCCACGTGCACGGGCCCGTCGCCGAGCCCGGCGAACACCTCGGCGTACTGCCCGGGGTCGGCCGGGTCGATGGTGATGCGCCGGCCGTCGCGGCGCGGCCCGGGGCCGGGCACGACCTCGGTGACGGGGGTGCCGGACGCGGCGGCGAGGTCGGCGAGCGCCGTCCCGGTCCCTCCGGAGTCGGTGAAGACGACGAGCGGGCCGGGCAGCGGGCGGGCGGGCGGCGGGGTGGCGGGGGCGGCCGGGTCGCGCCGCCAGGTGGGGGTGAAGACGTGGTCGGCGGGTTCGGCGGATACAGCGGGCCCGGTTGGCCCGGCCGTCCCGATCCCCGCGGCCTCCGGGAGGCCCCGGGTCGGCTCGGGCCAGAAGCGGGTGCGCTGGAAGGGGTAGGTGGGCAGGTCGAGGACCCGGCCGCCGCCCGGCCTGGCGAGGTCCCAGGTGACGGAGGCGCCGAGTTCCCACAGCGTGGCGCAGGTGGTGACGAGGTCGCCGTGGGGGTCCCGGCTCTCCGACGCGTCCCAGTGCGGGGCGAGCGTGCCGAGGACGGCGGCTGTGCCGCCTGCGCCGCCGGTCAGGTTCTGGCGGACCAGGCCGCCGAGCGTCTGGCCGGGGCCGAGCTCGACGAACGCGGACACCTCCTGCTCCAGGCAGTGCCGCACGCCGTCGGCGAAGCGGACCGTGCCGACGAGCTGGTCGGCCCAGTAGGAGGTGCTGGTGGCCTGCTCGGCGGTGAGCTGCCGCCCGGTGAGGTTGGACACGATGGCGACGGCCGGAGGCCGCCGGGTCACGCCCTCCAGCACCGCGGCGAGCTTCTCCCTCGCGGGCTGCAGCAGCGCGGAGTGGAAGGCGTGCGCGGAGCGCAGGGGACGGCAGGCGAGGCCGTCGGCCGTGAGCGCGGCGGTCGCGGCGTCGATCTCGGCGGGCAGGCCGCTGAGCACGGTCATCGCGGGCCCGTTGCGGGCGGCGACGTCCACGTCGGCGACGGGTCCGCTCCCGGCTCCGGCTCCGGTTCCGGCTCCGCTTCCGGTTCCGGCGAGGACGGCGCGGATGCGGTCCTCGGGGGCGGCGACCGCGACCATGCGCCCTGCGGGCACGGCGCTGATCAGGTGGGCCCGCTCGACGACCACGTGCAGGGCGTCCTCAAGGGTGAACACGCCCGCCAGGCAGGCGGCGACGTACTCGCCGAGGCTGTAGCCGACGAGCAGGTCGGGCGTGACGCCCCAGTGGCCGAGGAGCCGGGCGAGCGCGTACTCGACGGTGAACAGGAAGGGGTGGGCGATCGCGGCCTGGTCGAGCGGGTCGTGGGCGTCGCCGGGCTCCTGCCGCGCCCGGCCGAGCAGGGCTGCCAGGTCGGCGGGACGGCCCGCCCGGGTGTCGCCGTCGGGGAAGAACAGGGGGCGCAGGTCCACGCCGGAGCGCCGCTGGACGAGCTCGATGCACCGGTCGACGGCCTCGGCGTAGACGGGTTCCGTGGCGTACAGCTCCCTGCCGAGACCGGCGTACTGGTCGCCGACGCCGGGGAGCAGGAACGCGACGCGGGGGCGTCGCTTGACGCGGTGGCCGCCGGTGCCGGAGCGCAGCTGCCGCAGGGCGTCACCGGTGTCGGCGCAGACGAGGGCGCGGCGGTGGTCCAGCTCGGCGCGGCCGGTCTGCAGCGTGTGGGCGACGTCGGCGAGGTCGGTGCCGGGCCGCTCCTCCAGCCGGGCGGCGAGGCGGTCCGCCTGCTCGCGCAGCGCCGCCTCGTCACCCGCCGACAGCGGCAGCACGTACGGCGCGGCGGAGACCCTCCCCTCCGGGTGGGCGGGGCTCTCCGGGGACGGGGCCGCCTGCAGGACGAGGTGCGCGTTGGTGCCCGACAGCCCGAAGGAGCTGACGCCGGCGAGCCTGGGAGTGTCCTGGCGGGGCAGGGGCAGCGGCCCGGTGACGGGCAGCACGGTCCCGTCGCCGGGGATGGCGGCGGCCGGGGTGGTGAGGTTGAGGTTGGGCGGGATCAGCTCGTTCTCCAGGATGAGCACCGTCTTGATCAGCCCGGCCACCCCGGCGGCGGCCTGGGTGTGACCGATGTTGGTCTTGACGGCGCCGACCTGGAGCGGGCGGCCGGCGGGGCGTCCGCCGAAGACGTCGTGCAGCGCGGACAGCTCGATGGCGTCGCCGAGGTGGGTGCCCGAGCCGTGCGCCTCGACGTAGTCGATCTCGTCGGGCGTGACGCGGGCCGCGGCGAGCGCGCGGGTGATCACGTCGGTCTGGGCCTTGCGGCTGGGGGCGGTGAGCCCGTTGCTGCGGCCGTCCTGGTTGACGGCCGAGCCGCGCAGCACGGCGCGGATCCGGCGGCCGTTGGCGAGGGCCTTGGAGAGCGGTTCGAGCACGACGAGGCCGCCGCCCTCGCCCATGACGTAGCCGTCGGCGTCCTCGTCGAAGGTCTTGCACCGTCCGTCGGCGCACATCATGAGCCCGGCGCACGCCTGGATGTAGAGCGTGGGGTGCAGCGACAGGGACGCCCCGGCCGCCAGCGCGAGGTCGCACTCCCCCCTGCGCAGGCTCTCGGCGGCCAGGTGGACGGCGATGAGCGAGGAGGAGCAGGCGGTGTCGACGGTGAGGGTGGGGCCGATCAGGTCGAGCTGGTAGGCGATACGCCCGGCGGCGACGCTGGAGATGGCGCCCTGGCCGAGGTAGGGGTCGGACAGGGCGTCGCGGCCCTGCCATTCCATCTGGAGCCTGCCGTACTGGAGGGTGTCCATGAAGCCGACCATGACGCCGGTGCGGCTTCCCCTGAGCCGTGAGGGCGACAGGCCCGCGTTCTCCAGGCCCTCCCAGGCGAGCTCCAGGAGCAGGCGCTGCTGGGGGTCCATGCGCAGGGCCTCGCGGGGCGACAGGCCGAAGAACTCGGCGTCCCAGCCGGCGACGTCCTCCAGGAAGGTGCCGTAGCGGGTGTAGATGCCGCCGGGGACGCGCGGGTCGGGGTCGTAGTAGTCGTCGATGTCCCACCGGGTGGCGGGCACCTCGCGGACCGCGTTCCGGCCCTCCCTGAGCAGTTCCCAGAAGTCCTCGGTGGTGTCCGCCCCGCCGGGGTAACGGCAGGCCATGCCGATGACGGCGATGGGCTCGTCGCGTCGCTCCTCCACCTCGGCGAGGTGGCGGCGGGTCTGGGCCAGTTCGACGGTCACACGCTTGAGGTAGGCGCGGAGCTTGTCCTCGGTCCCCATCGGTGGAGCCTTTCCTGTCGCGGTCATGTCGTCACAGTTCGTTGTCGATGAGGGCGAAGATCTCCTCGTCGGAGGCGGAGTCGATCTTGTCCATCACGTCGCCGGCGTCCGCCGGGGCGGCGCCGAGCTTGGTGAGCGCGCCCTGCAGGATCGGCACCAGCCGGGCGCGGACGGCGTCTCCCTCGCCGTTGGCGTTGAGGAGCAGGTCGTCTATCTGTTCCAGCGCCCCGCGCAGCGTGTCCTCGGCCGAGGGCGGCGCGGGGGTGAGGACCCCGGCCAGGTAGGCGGTGAGGGCGTTGACGGTGGGGTGGTCGAAGACGAGGGTGGGCGGCAGGCGCAGGCCGGTGTCGGCGTTGAGCCGGTTGCGCAGTTCGACGGCGGTGAGGGAGTCGAAGCCGAGCTGGTTGAAGGGTCGGTCGAGTTCGACGCTCTCGGGGCTGCCGTGCGCGAGGACGGCGGCGACCTGGGCGCGGACGGCGTCGACGAGGAGGCGGAGCGCGTCCTGCCGGGACAGCGTGGCGAGGCGTCCGGCGAGCGCGCCGGGTCCGGCCGGGGTGCCGCCCCCGGTCCCCGCGGTACGGCGGGGGGCGCGGACGAGCCCGCGCAGCATCGGCGGCAGGTCGCCGGTCTCGGCCCGGGACCGCAACCCCGCGCCGTCCCAGCGGGCCGCGACCACCAGCGGGTCGGGGCTCGACAGGGCGGCGTCGAACAGTTCCAGTCCCTGGTCCACGCTCAGCGGCGCGACCCCGGCCCGCGCCAGGCGAGCCACGTCGGCCTGTGACAGGCCGCCGGTCATGTCCGAGTCGGTGTCCCACAGGCCCCAGGCGATCGACACTCCCGCCAGACCTTGCCTGCGGCGGTGCGTGGCCAGGGCGTCCAGGAACGCGTTGGCCGCCGCGTAGTTGCCCTGGCCCGGGTTGCCCATCACCCCGGCCAGGGAGGAGAACAGGACGAACATCGACACCGGGTGCGAGGCGGTCAGCTCGTGCAGGAACCAGGCCGCGTCGGCCTTCGGTGCCAGCACCGCGTCCAGGCGGGCGGCCGACAGTCCCTCGACGAGGGTGTCGTCCAGCACCCCGGCGGTGTGCACGACCCCGCCCAGCTCCACCCCGTCCAGCACCGAGGCCAGGGCATCGCGGTCGGACACGTCGCACGCCACCACCCGCACCCGGGCCCCCAGCGCCTCCAGGCCGGCCACCAGCTCACCGGCTCCCGGCGCCTCCGGACCGCGCCGCGAGAGCAGCAGCAGATCCCGCACCCCGTGACCGGTCACCAGCCGCCGCGCCACCAGCGCCCCGAGCCCGCCGGTGCCGCCGGTCACCAGCACCGTCCCCGACACCGGCGGAGGCTGTGCCGCGAGCACGTCACGCCGCGCCAGGCGCGGGCTGAGGGGCTTGCCGTGCACGATCCTGACCTGGGGCTCGCCGGTCGCCGTGACGAGGGACCAGTCGGTGTGGTCGTCCTCGGTCTCGGCCAGGACGAACCGTCCCGGCTGTTCCGACTGCGCCGACCGCACCAGCCCCCACACCGCGGCGCCCGCCGGGTCGCCCGCCCGGGTGGCGAAGACCAGGGAGGCGTCGGCGGGGTGCACGGCGATGGCGTCCAGGACCCGGCCGGTCAGCTCGCGTACGCGGGCGGGCACGTCGGGCAGGTCGCTCACGCACGGGATCACTGTGGCCCCGGCGGCCCCGGCGGCCCCGGCCGTCCCGGCGGTGGCGGGGGGCGCCTCGATCCAGTCGACGCCGTACGCCGCCGTCCCGGCGAGGGCGGTCTGGCGGGGGGCGGCGGCCCGGACGCGGAGGGTGTCGATCGACAGGACCGGCGCGCCCGCGGGGTCGGCCGCCTCGACGAGGGTGTCCTCGCCGGTGGTGGTGAGCCGTACCCGCAGCTCGGGGGCCTCGGAGGCGTGCAGCAGCACGCCGCCGAACGCGAACGGCAGCCGCAGCTCGTCGTCGCCCGCGGTCAGGACGAGGGGGTGCAGGGCGGCGTCGAGGAGGGCGGGGTGGATGCCGTACCCGGCCGGGTCCACCTCACCGGGCAACGCCACCTCGGCGAACAACTCCTCCCCCCGCCGCCACACCGCACGCAACCCCTGGAAAGCCGGACCGTACTCATAACCCCGCTCGGCCAGCCGCTCGTAACCACCCTCCACCTCCACCGCCTCCGCACCCGGCGGCGGCCACACCGACGCCCACCCGTACGGCGCCACAGCCGGGGCGTCGGCGCCGAGGGTGCCGGAGGCGTGCCGCAGCCAGCCGTCGGGGGTGCGGGAGTGGACGGAGACGGCGCGGCGGCCCTCGTCGTCGGGCGGGTCGACGGTGACCTGGACGGTGGCGGAGCCGCTGCGCGGGAGGGGCAGCGGCGCCTCGATGACGAGCTCGTCCAGGCGTCCGCAGCCGGCGTGGGCGCCGCCTTCGAGGGCGAGCTCGGCGAACGCGGCGCCGGGCAGCAGGACGCCGCCCTCCACCGCGTGGTCCCCGAGCCAGGACGCGCTCCTGGCCGACAGCCCGCCGGACAGGACGTACGCGTCGCCGGCCACGGAGACGACGGCGGACAGCAGCGGGTGCCGGGAGCCGTCGATGCCCGCGCCGGTGGGGTGGCCGGGCGAGTCGTGGTCGCCGAGCCAGTAGCGGCGCCGCTCGAAGGCGTAGGTGGGCGGGTCCGCCGCCGGGTGCGGGGCGGGGGCGAGCGCGGTGAGCCAGTCGACGTCTGCGCCGAGCGTCCAGGCCTGGGCGAGCGCGGTGAGGAAGCGCGGCCAGTCGCCCGCGCCGCGGCGCAGGGACGCGCAGACCCCGGCGGTGATGCCCGCGGCGTGGCAGATCTCGTCGGCGTCGGCGCCCAGCACCGGGTGCGGGCTGACCTCGACGAACAGCGGTGTCCCCGTTCCCCCGCACGCTCTGATCGCCTCGTCGAAGAGCACCGGGTTGCGCAGGTTGTCGTACCAGTAGCCGGTGGTGAGCCGGTCCGGTTCGATGAGCTGCCCGGCGAGGGAGGAGCAGAAGGCGATGCCGGTCTCCCGCGGCCGTATCCCGTCGAGGGCGGCGGCGAGCTCGTCGGCGATGGGCTCGACGAGCGGGGTGTGGGAGGCGTAGTCGACGGCGACGCGGCGCACGCGGACGCTCTCGCCGCAGGCGGCGGTGAACTCGTCCAGCGCGGCGGCCTCACCGGCGACGACGCAGGAGGCCGGGCCGCTGTGGACGGCCACCCACAGGCGCCCCTCCCAGGGGGCGATCCGCGTCCGGGTCTCGGCGGCGGGCAGGGCCACGGCGAGCATGCCGCCGGTGCCGCTGAGCCGGATCAGCGCCCGGGAGCGCAATGCGACGATCTTGGCGGCGTCCTCCAGGGTGAGCGCCCCGGCGACGCACGCGGCGGCGATCTCGCCCTGGGAGTGGCCGACGACCGCGGCGGGGTGGACGCCGAGCGAGCGCCACAGCTCGGCGAGGGAGACCATGACGGCGAACAGGACGGGCTGGATGACGTCGGTGCCCTCCAGGGCGGGGGCGCCGCCGTGACCGCGCAGCACGTCGACGACCGACCAGCCGGTGTGCGGGCGCAGTGCCTCGTCGCAGCTCAGCAGCCGGGTACGGAAGACCTCGCTGGTGTCCAGGAGGTCGACGGCCATGCCCGCCCACTGGGAGCCCTGGCCGGGGAAGACGAACACCGGCCGGGCGGCGGGGAGCGCCTCGCCCTGGACGGCGGCGGCGTGGGGGGTGCCGTCGGCGACGGCGGCGAGCGCTGCGAGCAGCTCGTCGCGGTCCTCGGCCACCACGACGGCGCGGTGGCCGAACCCGGCCCTCCCCGCCAGGGCGCGGCCGGTGGCGCGCAGGTCGTCGTCGGAGGCCGCGCCGGCGTACCGGCGCAGCCGGTCGGCCTGGGCGCGCAGGGCGGTGCCGGTCTTGGCCGACACGATCCAGACGAGTGGCTCGCCGGACGCGGCGGGCCGCTCCTCCCGGCCGGTCGCGGGGACGCCCTCCAGGACGATGTGGGCGTTGGTGCCGCTGACGCCGAAGCTGGAGACGCCGGTGCGGGCCGGACGGTCGCCGGGGAACTCCACCGGGCCGGTGGCCACGCGGACGCCTCCGGATTCCCAGTCGACGTGCGGGGTGGGTTCGGTGACGTGCAACGTCGGCGGCAACACCCCGTGACGCATCGCCTGCACCATCTTGATCACCCCGGCCACCC